>CAJKXG010000041.1 GCA_905203795.1 uncultured Oscillospiraceae bacterium
TACATATTGTGATTTTAATCTTCAAATATACATATTGTATTCTAAGGGGTATGTTTTTGGAATGCGGGGTAGATTTTTGGACAGTTATACAGAAAGGCGGATGATAGCATGGGAAAATTGAGCGAGTTTTGTACATGCACATACACGCAGTGCCCGAGGCATCCGCGCAATCACGATGAGGGTTGCAGCCAATGCATCGAGAAGAATTTGCGACAGCGGGAGACCCCGTATTGTTTCTTCCTGCTGCTGGACGGTGTGGAAACGCGTGAGGGCGATTCATTTGAGTCGTTCGCTAAATTGGTCATGCAGCAGAAAAAATGAAAAAAACAGGAGGAAACAAATCCTCCTGTTTTTGCTATAGCGGGCATTTACCGCGAGACGCTTTCCGCTTTTTTCATTCCACAGTGAGGTTTTGCCCGTCTCATCCGTCTAATAAGTGAAAGGCGATCGAACACCCTTTCGGAAAGGAGCCAAGTCAATGGATAACGGTGCCAGTAGCTACCGCCGTTTCCTTGATGGTGACGACAGCGGTCTTGTGGAGATAATCAGGGATTATAAAGATGGGTTGATGCTGTATCTGAACGGCTTTGTCGGCAATATTCATACCGCCGAGGATCTGACGGAGGACGTCTTTTTCAAGCTGGCGACGAAACAACCATCCTATGCCGGCAAATCGTCCTTTAAGACGTGGCTGTATGCCATCGGACGACATGCGGCGGTGGACTATATCCGCCGTCACGCCCGCACGACTTTGTCGGCGGACGTGGACGCGGCGTCCCTTCATGACGAGCAGGCGTTGGAGCGTTCCTACCTGCGGGAGGAACGCAAGATTCTTGTTCACGGGGCGCTCCGCCGCTTGAAGCCCGCTTATCGGCAGGTGCTGTGGCTGGTGTATTTTGAGGGTCTCAGCCACAAAGAAGCGGCGGCGGTGATGAAAAAGTCGGTGCATACCATCGACACCTTGGTGTATCGGGCAAGACAAGCGCTCAAATCAGAATTGGATCAGGAGGGCTTTGTCTATGAAGAGCTATGAGGAAATGGCAAACGAGGTGTTTCGCCGCCGCGAGGCGTACGAAACAGCGCAAAAACACAGAAGAAAAGCGATGAGACGCGCGGCGGGGTCGCTGGGGTGTGCGTGTCTGGCGGTACTGATCGGCGTCGGCGTATGGCAAAGCGGTGTGGCGCGCGACCGCCGGTCGCTGCCGCCTGCATCTTCGACAGGCATATCGGACACTGTCCCGTCCGGCGAGGGGGTATGGATTCCGCCCATCGAACCGCCGAAAGGGATAAACGGGGAATCGGCGGATATGATCGGGCTGGTGGTGTATCAGGGGCATGTCTATACGCAGGCGGAAAGCTACAGCGGCGCGGACGCGGCGAAGATGGCGGGGCTGATCGGCGAACGTTTGGGGCATGCCACGGGCACAATCGACGAGTGGTCGTCGCAGGAGGCGTATGCGACGGAGTTTGCATCCACCTATGAGGGCGATATCTACGCCGTCAAAGGGTACAGCACGGATTTTCGCCTCTGCTTTGTTTCTGTGTACGAGGATGAGAACGGGAATTCGGCAAAGTGGGTGCAGTTTTTGGAGCGGCTGAACGGCATCAGTCTGACCGACGGCGAGGATTTGTTCGGAGATCGGCTGCATCTTCGGGGGCGTATCGCCGCCGTTCGCTATCAGACGGAGGAAGATTGGAATGTGGGGCGGCAGCATTACCGCGAGCTTGTCGGGTTGACCGCCGAAGAACTGGAAGCGTTTGTCGAGGAGCTGTATGCGGGGCAGATCGTCCATATTGCAGACAGCGACTACGATGCGTTGTTGTCCGAGCGCGAACGGGTTATGGTATATTTTCGGCTGGACGACGACACCGTGGTGAGGTTACAACTGACAGAAGGCGGGTATGTGCTTTATCCGAATATGGACCGGTATTATGTGAAATTGTCCGGAGACGCCTTTGACACCGTGTTCCGCACGTGCCGATAAGGGGGCACGGATTGATCGGAAAAGTTTCATTGAAGCGGACACACCTGCGAGCGACAAAAAGCCCGCCGAAAACAGGCAGTTTTCGGCGGGCATTGTGTTTTTGGGATTACGACAGCATTGTTTCGGCGGCGGTGCGGAGGGTAGCGGTCATCTTGTCCGCTTCCGCCTCGTTCGCGCCAGTGGCGGTGACATACGCTTTGATCTTCGGCTCGGTGCCGGACGGGCGGATGATCAGCCCGTTATTGCCCTCCAGCGCAAACGACAGCACGTTGGATTTCGGCAGGTCGATGACCGTGACCGCGCCGGTCGCGAGATCGGTCTGTTCCGACGCGCGATAGTCCGAGAAGGTCAGCACCCGCAGCCCCGCGATTTCAGCGGGTCGATTTTGCCGCAGCGCGTCCATGAGCTGTGCCATCTTTTCCATGCCCTGCGCGCCTTCAAACTGCGCGTTGACCACGCTGTGGCGGTACACACCGTGCTCGCGGTAGAGGGCGTCGATCACATCCAGCAGGCTCTTGCCCTGCGCCTTATAATATGCCGCCATCTCGCAGATGAGCATCGACGCGACCACCGCGTCCTTGTCGCGCACATACGAGCCGGACAGATAGCCGTAGCTTTCTTCAAAGCCGAACATATACCGTTCGGGGTGTCCCGCTTTTTCCAGCAAGCCGATCTGCTCGCCGATATACTTGAAGCCGGTTAGTACGTTGACTAAGCGGCAGTGGTATTTTTCCGCGATGCGGGCGGCGAGATCGGAGGTGACAATGGTCTTGACCGCCATCGGCTCATCGGGCATCGTGCCCGCCGCCGTGCGGCAGGAGAGGATGTAATCCAGCAGCAGACAGCCCACTTCGTTGCCGCTCATCAGCACGTAATCGCCGTCGCGCGCGACCGCAATGCCCACGCGGTCGCAGTCGGGGTCGGTGGCGAGCAGCAGATCGGGCTGCATTTTTGCCGCTAGCTCCAGCGCACAGTTGAACGCCTGCCGAATTTCGGGGTTCGGGTACGGTGCGGTGGGGAAGTTGCCGTCCGGCAGCTCTTGTTCCGGCACGACAGTCACATCCGACACGCCGATGCGGGACAAAATCGCGCGCACCGGCTTGTTGCCCGTGCCGTTGAGCGGGGTATACACCACCTTGAGCGGCGTTTCGGCGTAGACGCCGGGATTGACCTGCCGCTCTTCCACGCGGTCGAGGAACTGCTCCACCAGCGGTTGTCCGACCATCTGAATCCGTCCGTCGGCAAGCGCCGCGTCAAAGTCCGCGGTTTTGACGTCCGCAAACGTATCCAGCTTCTGGATAAACGCCGTGACCTCGTTCGCGTCCGCGTCGGTCATTTGGCAGCCGTCCGCGCCATAGCATTTGTAGCCGTTGTACTGCGCGGGATTGTGGCTGGCGGTGACCATGATACCCGCCTGACAGCCTTTTTCGCGCACCGCAAAGGACAGCACCGGCGTCGGCTCCAATTCTTCAAAGAGATAGGCGCGGATGCCGTTGCCGGCGAGCGTGCGGGCGGCTTCCTTCGCAAACAGATCGGATTTGATGCGCGAATCATACGCGATCGCCACGGCGGCGTCGGTGTAATGCGCGAGCAGATAGTCCGCCAAGCCCTGCGTCGCTTTGCGCACGGTGTAAATATTCATGCGGTTGTCGCCCGCGCCGATCACGCCGCGCAGACCCGCTGTGCCGAATTCCAGTTCCCGATAAAAGCGGTCGTTGATCTGTTCCTCGTCGCCTGCGATCGCGGTCAGCTCCGCGTGGAGATCGGGGTCTTCCGTGGCGTTGGCAAGCCATATTTCATAGTTTTTCAAAAGGCGATTATCCATGACAATTTCCTCTTTCTGTTTCAGAATCTTGCGCAAGGAAAAATTTATATGTCCATTATACACCATTGTTATGCGAAAAAGCAAGAAAAAACGCAAAATTTTACGAGAATTTTATTCATACCGTCCATTTTATCGCCGTATACATGGTAACAGGATTTTGAAACGGAGGGTGCGCCATGTTTGTATGTTCTGTGAAAACGTCCCGCCGCCAGTTGTTGGCGCTGCTTGGGTGCGTGGTGTTGTTGATCGTGCTGCTGGCGGTGGCGGTGGCATTGCCGGCGGGCAGCCAGGCAAAAGCGACCGCCACCGTTGCCGATACGGACGAGCGGCGGGCGTATTTGACCGCGCTCGGATATGAGCTGGATCTGCAATATGAGGAAGTGCGCGAGGTGTTGATCCCCGACGAGTTTGATGAGGTGTTCACGCAGTATAATCAGCTGCAGCAGGCGGCGGAGATGGATTTTTCGCCCTATCACGGCAAACGGGTAAAATGCTGGACGTATCGCGTGACCAATCATCCCGAGGGCGGGGAGGTGCTGGCGCATTTGTACGTGTACAAGGACAAAATTGTCGGCGGTGACGTGTCCTCAACGTCGCTGGGTGGGTTCATGACCGCGCTGGTACCGCTGACCTGAGCGCACAACAAGCGGATCATAGTCACCGATGATCCGCTTGTTGGTTGTCTGTATCCGGTTCCTGATGATAGCACACATACGCGCATCTGCGGTTGCAATTTCCCGCGCAGATGTGCTATACTGTATGCATCACGAAAAACGGAGGCGGCGGCATGGCGGAACGGTCGGAGAGACTGGATAAATTGATCGCGACATATCGAAACATCTCCCGCCGCGATGCGGTGTCGCTGATTCGCCGCGGACATGTCACCGTGGACGGTGAAGTGCGGCGGCGACCGGAGGAAAAGGCGGACGGCGACACCCAGCAATTGGCGATTGACGGTGAACCGTTGCAAACGGCGCGGCATGTGTATATCGAACTGAACAAACCGATGGGTGTGCTGTGCGTTTCCCGCGACCCGAAAGCGAAGACAGTGATCGATCTGCTGCCGCCCGCCTTGCAGCGAAAAGGGCTGTTTCCGGCGGGGCGGCTGGACAAGGACACGGTCGGGCTGGTGCTCATCACCGACGACGGCGATTACGCGCACCGTCTGCTCGCGCCCAAAAAAGCGATTTTCAAGTGCTATCACGCGGTGGTGGACGGTCCTGTGACCGAGCAGCATGTCCGTTTGTTTGCCGAAGGGACAAGCCTTGCGGACGGCACACGGTGTCTGCCCGCCGATTTGCGAATCCTGCCGAAAGCGGAAAAATTCCATAATTTATCGGCAAAGTATCAACTCGATTTTCCGCCGGACGCATCTTTCGTCGAAGTGCGCATACAGGAAGGACGATACCACCAGATAAAGCGTATGTTTGGGTCGGTAGACCACAAGGTGTTGTGGTTGCAGCGAATTTCCATCGGCGGCTTGACATTGGACGAGACGCTTCCGGAGGGCGCTTGCCGCCCCTTAAACGCCGCCGAAACGGCTTTGGCGCTCGAATGAGTGAATGCTTTTTGTGCATATTGTCCTTATGAAAAATGGATAAAGGGTATTTCAAAACTTTGTGGAATTAAGGTATGGTTATTTGCAGCGGAATCTGATATAGTATAAGGGTAAAATCATATGGCTGTAGGCTGTGTGCAAATTAAACTGGGAGGTTTTTCTATATGGCAAGTTTGTCCCTGAAGAACATTTATAAGAAATACCCCGGCGGCGTTGTGGCGGTTTCCGATTTTAATCTGGAAATCAAGGATAAGGAATTCATCATCCTGGTCGGTCCTTCCGGCTGCGGTAAATCCACCACGCTGCGCATGATCGCCGGTCTGGAGGAGATCACCGAAGGTGAGCTGTACATCGGCGACAAGATGGTCAACGATGTGGCGCCGAAGGATCGCGATATCGCGATGGTGTTCCAGAACTACGCGCTGTATCCGCACATGACCGTGTTTGACAACATGGCGTTCGGTCTGAAGCTGCGCAAGACCCCGAAGGATGAGATCCGCCGCCGCGTGGAAGAGGCTGCGCGCATCCTCGATATCGCTCACCTGCTCGACAGAAAGCCGAAGGCGTTGTCCGGCGGTCAGCGTCAGCGTGTGGCGCTCGGTCGTGCTATCGTGCGTGAGCCGAAGGTCTTCCTGCTCGACGAACCGCTGTCCAACTTGGACGCGAAGCTGCGTGCGCAGATGCGTACCGAGTTGTCCAAGCTGCATGCCAAACTGGGTACCACCTTCATCTACGTTACCCACGACCAGACCGAAGCTATGACCATGGGCGACCGCATCGTGGTTATGAAAGACGGTTTCATCCAGCAGGTCGATAACCCGCAGGTGCTGTACACCAAGCCGTGCAACATGTTCGTCGCCGGCTTCATCGGCAGCCCGCAAATGAACTTCATCGATTCCAAGCTGGTCAAGAAAGACGGCAAATTCATGGTGGAATTCGGCACGGAGGACACCAAGTCCACCCGCGGCACGAAGTACTATATCCCGTTGCCCGAATCCAAGAACGAGGGCGGTGCTCTGGAAGAGTATGTGGATAAGGAAGTCATCATGGGCATCCGTCCGGAAGACGTCCACGACGAGCCTCGTCTGCTGGAAGAGTTTGCGGATTGCAAGGTCAACGCCGAAGTGGAAGTGACCGAGCTGATGGGTGCGGAGACGTTCCTGTATCTGAACGTCGAAGGCTACAGCTTCACCGCGCGCGTGGAGCCGACCTCCACGGCGCGTCCGGGCGACACCATCGAAGTGGCGCTGGAGAATGTCAAGATTCACCTGTTCGACAAAGAGACCGAGCGCGTGATCTGCAACTGATCAAGTCATATAAGAAAGCCCGCCGAGTTCCCTCGGCGGGCTTTTTGTGCGTTTATATGAGCGGTGATGTATGCCAGTGTCGGTTGTTTGTGCGCCGTAGTGGATGGTCATTCCCCGCAAAGCGCGGCGGCGCATTCAAGTCGGGTCGATTGCCCGCCGCAGGCGCGGCGCAGGAGAGCGCCGGGGACGACAGGGCGCGGGCAGGGGATGGCACAGCGCATGGTAGGATGCGGTGCGGATTCGATGGAATTGCCGTCCTCATCGATCATCGACACGACCTCGAGTGGGAACGGCGGCACATTCGGCTGCCGCACATCCAGCGTTTCTCCCACAAAAAAGCGGTTGCGTTGGCGTACATATAACACGCCGTCACGCCACTCTTCCGCGACCGCCGCCACCTGCCAGTGCCGAATATAGCCGCCTGCCGATAAATTTTGCTGCGGCATACCGAAATAAAACCCCGTGCCGTAAGGGCGGTGGCTCACTTTTTCCAATTCTTCAAGCATCCACGGCGCGGGCACGTAATCCGCCGAACAGCAGCTCGCCAGATACCCGTCCACCGCCGCGCGGTACGCGCCGGTCACGGTGGCGACATAATACGCCGCCTTGGCGCGCCCTTCGATCTTGAAGGACGTCACGCCCGCTTGTGCCAGCGCGGGCAGGTGCGCCAGCATGTTCAGGTCGTTCGCGTTGAACACGAAACTCCCCTCGTCGGTTTGCTCCAGCGTCAATTCGCGGTCGGGATGTTCCGCCTCGGTCAAATGATACCGCCAGCGGCAGGGTTGGGCGCAATCGCCGTGGTTGGCGTCACGCCCGACCAGATAGTTCGAGAGCAGACACCGCCCCGAAAACGACATGCACATCGCGCCGTGCACAAAGCATTCCAATTCCAGCGCGGGACTGGTGCGCGCGCGGATCTCGGCGATCTCGTCCAACGATAACTCCCGCGCCAGCACGACACGCGACGCGCCCTGATCGTATAATTCCTGCGCCGTGGCGTAGTTGACCACGCCGAATTGCGTGGATACGTGCAGCGGCAGCGACGGTGCAAGCCGCTTGACGGCGCGCATCACGCCGAAATCCGCGACGATCAACGCATCCGCGCCTGCGTCGCACACCTGCTCCAGATAGGCGGGCAGGCGGTCAATTTCCGCGTTGCGCGGCAGGATGTTGCAGGTGACATACACGGGCACCCCGACGGCGTGCGCCTTCGCCACCGCCGCTTTCAGCCCCGCCTGATCAAAGTTGGCGGGAGCGGTGCGCATACCGTATTCGGAAGCGGCCAGATACACCGCGTCTGCGCCGAATTGCAGTGCCGCGTCCAGCCGCTCCATATCGCCGGCGGGGGCAAGCACCTCGGGGATTTTGCGCATGGTGTGACCTCCTGTCATTGCTTGGCGGCGATGGCATATTCGTCGTCCAGCCGATAATACGGGCAGACGTAGTGCGCGTCGCTCATCAGACGTGCCGTTTCGTCCTCGTCCATGTTCACGGCGCACATATAGCAATCATACTCATCGTCGAAAATGTAATAGCTGCAAAGTTGGCAGTCGCTGCTGCGCTGCGGCGTGTGTCTGGCGGACACGATGATCGCTCCTTTTGGTGGGATTTCCCGCGAATGTTCGGCGCTTCAGTCGGCGTGGACGCCGATGCTGTGCTCGCGGCAGACCGCCATGTGCTGTGCGTAGGTTTTCGAGTAATATGTAATCCCCGTCGTGTAATCGGTGGCGAAGAAATAGCAGCCCTCGACTTCCTCCTCATCGGAGGGGGACAGCGCCGCCAGCAAGGCGGCCAGCCCCGGGTTGCCGATCGCCCCGACAGGCAGCCCGCGGCATGTATACATGTCATACGCGTCTTTGTCAAATGTCACGCCGGAGGGCGACGCCTGTAATTTTTTCAGGTATCCCCATCCCGTGTCGCATTGCAGTTTGGGATATTCGGCGGGGTTGTCCAGCCGATTTTGCAGCACGCGCGCCACCCGCTTCATGTCCTGCGCGTAGCCGACCTCCGCCTGCACGATGGAGGCGAACGTCACCACGTCGTCCAGCGAACGATTGCCGAGCTGTTCTGTGTACGGTGCGAGGCGGTTCTCGAAATTGTCGAGAAACCGCCGCAGTGCCGCTTCGCCTGAGCAGTTGAGGTAGAACTCATATGTGTCGGGGAACAGATACCCCTCCAGCCGAAACGCCCGCCCTTCTGCGTCGGCGGGCAGATCGGCAGCGAAAGCGTATGCCGAGATATCGGCGGTCTGCACTGCCTGATAAAAGTCCGCGGCGGCACACACGCCGCTTTGTTCCAGAAGCGCGGCGATCTCATCCACCGTGTAGCCTTCCGGCACGGTC
>CAJKXG010000042.1 GCA_905203795.1 uncultured Oscillospiraceae bacterium
TACAGTTTCATTTGCAGAATCCTTTCCGGCGGTTTTCGCCAGTTGTTTTTCCAAACGGTCGATCTTGGCTTCCAGACGGCAGAGCTCCTGCGCCACGGGATCGGGGATGTGCACCTGATCCAGCTCGACAATACGGGCGCCGTTGCGGCGCACCACACGGGCAGGCACGCCGACGGCGGTGCAGTTATCCTCGATATCGCTCAGCACCACCGCGCCCGCCGCGATGCGGACGTTGTCGCCGATGTGCAGGGGACCGAGCACCTTCGCGCCCGAACCGACCATCACGTTGTTGCCGAGCGTGGGATGGCGTTTCCCCTTATCTTTGCCGGTGCCGCCGAGCGTCACCCCCTGATAGATGGTGCAATCGTCGCCGACCTCGGCGGTCTCGCCGATGACTACGCCGGTGCCGTGGTCGATGAATACGCGGCGACCGATGACGGCGGCAGGATGAATTTCGATATTGGTGCGCCGCACACAGCGCTGGGATATCCAGCGCGCCAGAAAACGGAAGCCGTGATGATACAGCCAAAACGCCTTGCGATGGGCGCGGATCGCTTTGAAGCCGTTGTACAGCAGCATGATTTCCAGCGACGAACGCGCGGCGGGATCGCGATCTCGAATGGTGGCGATGTCCTCTCGGATGCGTTCAAACATATACGCATTCCTCCTCCCGTAAAAAATATGCCTCCGTTTTGCCGCATATGACGGCAAAACGGAGGCGATCACTCGCGGTTCCACTCCGATGTTTCACTCAAAAGCCGGATAACGGCGGCTGACCGCACGGACATACTGGGAGGGTGCTCCGTTCCGCCCGCGTGCTGTGAGGTGCATTTCTTCGTCGCGCTGCCGCCGCGCGTTTTCAGCCTCGACACGCGGTCTCTGTCGGTTTTGCAGACGGATACTTCTCCTCGTAAACGCAGATATACTACTATTATATACGCTTTTCCGAAAAAGTCCAGTAATTATTTTGAATTCAGAAAAAAGCGGCGATTGAGCCAGAGATATTGTATGCCGGACACTGCCGTTGCCACGGCGGCGACCCAGATGAGCACTTCGCCGATGACAAGCGGGATGCTGAATACCGTGTGGGGGAGCGCCATGCCGCTCAGAACGGTACCTTCCCACGAGGCAAATTCCATGGCCGCCATCATAAACAGGATGGCGATGTACTGCATGACGGTCTTGATCTTGCCCCACAGGTTGGCGGCGACGACAGTGCCGTTGCCCGCCGCCATCAGACGCACGGAACTGACGGCGAATTCGCGGATCAGAATCAGCAAAAGCGCCCACGGATTCATATGATCCAGCGCCAAAAACGCGATGAACGCCGAGGTTGTGAGAATCTTATCGGCGATGGGGTCGAGAAATTTGCCGAGATCGGTGACCAGACCGTCGCGGCGGGCAATAATCCCGTCCAGCAGGTCGGTGATGGCGGCGACAGCAAACACCAGCGCGGCCGCCAGCGTATGGAAAGGGAAATCCAGAAAAATCAGCACAAAAAAGAGAAATGTGAGCAAGATGCGCACGACAGTTAATCGATTCGGCAGATTCATCAGCAGCACTCTCCCATCAGATCCCAGTCCATGCAATCGGTGATTGTCACCTGCACGAAATCGCCCGGTTTCACCGGCTTTTTCGTAGTGAAGAACACTTTCCCGTCGATATCGGGTGCGTCGGCGGCGCTGCGACCGAACCAACACTCGGCGTAGCGGTCATAGCTTTCCACCAATACTTCCAGTGTGCGCCCCACCTGCGACTGATTGTAGGCGTCGGATACGCGCATTTGTTCTTCCATCACGATGTCGCGGCGGTTTTGCTTGATTTTTTCAGGAATTTGATCGGGCATTTCGGCTGCCGGCGTGCCCTCTTCCGCCGAATAAGCGAAGCAGCCCAGCCGTTCGATTTTGGCCGTCTGCACGAATTCGCACAACTCCTCAAACTGCTCCTCGGTTTCGCCCGGGAAGCCGGTCATCAGCGTGGTACGCAGCACGATGCCGGGCACTTCCTCCCGAATGTGCGCGATCAGTGCTGACAGCGACGCGGCGTCGCCGGTGCGATTCATGGTGCGCAGTACCGCACCGCTTACATGTTGCAGCGGAATATCCATGTATTTGACGATTTTTTCCTGCTCGCGCATCACGCGCAGCAGGCGGTCGGTGATGTGCTGCGGATAACAATACAGCAGACGGATCCAGTGCAGCCCCTCAATGGCACAAAGCTGTTCCAGCAGCTCCGGCAGGCGGGATTCGCCGTACAAATCGGCGCCGTACAGCGTGGTGTCCTGCGCGACCAGCACCAGTTCCTTGACGCCGGCTTTGGCGAGCATCGCCGCTTCTTCCAATACTGCTTCCATGGTGCGGCTGCGCAGACCGCCGCGGATCAGCGGGATCGCACAGTAGGTGCAGTGGTTATTGCAACCGTCCGCGATGCGAAGATAGGCGAAAAAGGAAGGCGTGGTCTGCAAACGATCGCCGTCCAGCGACCAGCAGCTTTTATCGGGAAAGCGGCGAATGGTTTCGCCTTCCATGACGGCGCGCACCGTTTCCACGATATCGCCGTTGGCGCCGAGCCCCAGCACCGCGTCGCATTCCGGCAGCTCCTTGGCGATCTCTTCCTTATATCGCTCCGCCATACAGCCGGTCACAATGATCTTTTTGATGCGTCCCTCTTGCTTGAGTGTCGCAAACTCCAGAATATTTTCGATGGATTCCTTTTTGGCATCTTCGATGAAGCCGCAGGTGTTGATAATCACCACATCTGCCAGACCGCTGTCGGGGGTGATCTCCATGCCGGCTTTGCACAGCTTTGCCAGCATCAATTCCGCGTCCATTTGGTTTTTGGGACAGCCAAGCGATACCATTCCCACTTTATACGCCATATGTTTCGCCCATTCCTTTATATACTATGTCGGAGACTCGTCCTGCATGACAGCTTCGATCGCGCGGCGCGTTGTGCCGCCGTCGAAGCCGCGGCGCATCAACATGCCTGCCGCCCGCCGACGATCCTCCGTATCCAGTATATTATAGCGCTTTTTTCGGAGTAACGCAAGTGCTTGTTCAAAATCCGTGGTATCCACGGCATCCGCCGCCTCTTCTGCCAGTTCGCGGTCGACACCGCGCAGGCGCAGTTCCTGTATGGTTTGCCGACGGGAGCGGCTTTTGCGCAGCCGCAGGTCGCGTGCCAGCCGCTCGGCATAGCGGGCGTCGTCAACGAGCCCCAATTCTTCCATGTGTTCTGCGGCGTCCGCCGCTTCGGCGGCGTTGTCGCCATCCCGCAACTTGCGCTCCAGCTCGACGCGGGAATGGTCGCGCATCGAGAGCAGATACAGCGCCTTTTCACGGGCGCGGTTGCGGCGGGAAAGCGCTAACAGCGCCGCCCATTCGTCCTCGTCCAACTCGCTGTCGAGACGATAGGGCGACTCGTCCCAAGTGCGGCTGTCGATCAGGCTGTTCTCACCGGTATCAAAGGTCAGCAGATACTGTCGTCCACGCCGCTTTCGGATATCTACGATGCGCAAAATCTCGCCTCATTTATCGGGAAATTGGGGTTCAGTCGTCCACGGCAATGTCGATGGACGCTTTTGCCGTGCGCGCGGTGACCTGCGCCGCCGCTTCAATCGGGATCTCCACCGGCGACCGATCCTTAGCAGGGGCGGATTTGGGGGCAGTCCGTTTGGCCAGTCCCTCGCGCACCGCCGCTTCGACTTCGGCGCTTTCCTCGGGATGGGTTCGGAAAAACTCTTTGGCATTGTCGCGCCCCTGTCCGATGCGCGCGTCTTTATACGAGAACCACGAGCCGGATTTCTGCACGATCTCCATCTGGACCGCCAGATCCAGCAACTCGCCTTCGTGCGAGATGCCCTGCCCGTACATGACATCGAACTCCGCCTCTTTAAACGGCGGCGCGACCTTGTTTTTGACCACGCGCACACGGGTGTGCGAACCGACCGGCTCGCCGCCCGCCTTCAGCGTTTCGACGCGGCGCACGTCCAGCCGCACGGAAGCGTAATATTTCAGCGCATTGCCGCCCGCGGTGACCTCCGGATTGCCGTACACCACGCCGACTTTAAGACGCAATTGATTGATGAAAATAGCGATACAGTTGGATTTGGACACCGCGCCCGCCAGTTTGCGCATCGCCTGCGACATCAGACGCGCTTGCAGACCGACATGGGAATCTCCCATTTCGCCTTCGATTTCCGCACGGGGCACCAGCGCGGCCACCGAGTCCACGACCACCATGTCGATTGCGCCCGAACGGATCAGCGCTTCGGCGATTTCCAGTGCCTGCTCACCCGTGTCCGGCTGTGATACGAGCAGCGAATCCACATCCACACCGAGCGCCGCCGCGTAAACGGGGTCGAGCGCGTGCTCCACATCAATAAACGCCGCCTCGCCGCCGCGCTTTTGCGTTTCCGCCACCGCGTGCAGCGCCAGCGTAGTCTTGCCGGACGCTTCCGGTCCGTAAATCTCCACAATGCGTCCGCGCGGCAGACCGCCGATGCCGAGCGCGGCGTCCAGCGCCAGCGAGCCGGTGGGGATGCAGTCCACGTTCATATTGGCGTTCTGCCCCAGACGCATGACGGCGCCCTTGCCGTAATTCTTTTCTATCTGTTGCAGAGCGACCTCCAGTGCTTTTTTACGCTCCTCCGCTGTTGTCGGTTTTTCCGCAGTCTTTTTTTCTGCTGATTTTTTCTCCGCCATGATGCGTCCATCCTTCCGTTTCGCTACATTGATCTACATTGATACTGTTATTATATCGAACTGTGTGCCGAAAAGCAACTGTTTCCGCAAACATTTCCGAACAAATGTTCATTTTTGGCGTTTTGCACAATGAAAATCCGATGATCTTCGGCAAAATGCCGCCGAATTCCGGCGTTTGGAAGAAAAAACGACGGATGCATTGACAGCGCTCGCATTTCCATGTATACTATAATGTAAAATGTCTATTTGCTTTATTGCGTCCGAAGGAGGCGTTTACATGGCGAAAAAGCTGGTTAAAAATGATAAAAAATTGTTTTCTGTGTTGTTGCTGCTGTTTGCATTCGGGCAGATCGCGGTGGCGGCTGTCACCTTTTTGTATGCGGCGACGACCCCGGCACTGTGGACGGTGATGCTGCCGCTTTCCATGCTGTTTTGGCTGTTTGCCTGGAAATGCTGGCAGATGCGCGCGGTGCGCATCGTTACGCGTACGATTTGCGCGGTGGTGCTTGGCGGGCTGCTGTTGCTGCTGACCGTGGGGATGCTGATCGATATACAGAGCGGCGGCACGGTCGATCCGTTTACCAAGCAGCTCACCACTTCCGAGTGGCTGCTCGCGTACGTGGCGGAGTTGTGCGTGTTTGTGCAGATGGCGTTGCTGCTGTTTTTGCCGATTGCGGCGATCGCTTCGTTCGGGGGACAGCGGGCGGACATTCGCCTGCTGCGCATCGGCGGTGCGGCACTGGTGGTGTTTGCGGTGGTGACGGCGTTTGTCATTCCGGAACTGATCGTCAAGACCTTTGAGATTTTCGGCATCGGCGACGTGTATTTCCGTGCGTTTTATGTGGTGTGCACCGTGGGCACGGTGGCGGCGACCTATGCACGCTATCCCTTTGGCAAGAAACAGCTTGACCGCTTGGTCGGGGCTGCCCGCGAAAGGATGCATAAAAAAGAGGAAAAATAAAAGGCTGCGGCAACTGTTGCCGCAGCCCTTGATACGTTATGACAGCCTCACGACAGGCGCGATTCGGCGTTTTTCAGCAGATTGAGCAGCGAGGATGTGAACAGCGGATAGGTGGCGGACAGCGCGTCCGGCACGACGGAGGGCATCTTTTCCGATTTGACGCCCTCTTCGCCGTCCACGGTATGTCCCGCCGCCAGTTCGCTGACTTTCGCGGCGGTGAGCCCCAACTCGCCGGATACGGCGGCGGGGAAGGTATAAGCCGGCACGGCAAACATCGCCGCCGGATTCTTCGGATTCGCGTCATAGATCTGCCGGAACATCGTGTACACCGCGAGCGACAGATAGGCGGAAACCTCGGTGGTCAGCGCTTTGTTGCCGCAGCGTTGCAGCAGGTCGAACAGGATGTTCAGCGAATTGATGACCAGCTTTTTGTTCAGTACGGGCAACAGACTTCCGCGCATCTGGTTTTCCTTGACGGACGGGTCTTGTTCGGGGATTTCTTCGACCGCGATCATCGCGCCGGATTTATCGGCCGTGCGGCCGAGCAGATAATCACAAGAGACGGCATAGTACTCGGAGGCACGCACCACAAAATCCAGCCCGCATTCTCGAATGCCTTTTTCATAATGAGAAAGCAGCGCCTGCGATACGCCGAGATCGGCAGCAACCTGCTTTTGACTGAGGCTGCGTTCTTTGCGCAGCAGCGTCATGATTCGTGGAAATGCGGTATTCATGAAGCATCCTCCCATCCGCGTTGCCGCGGAATTTATACGATATGTTTAATATTATACCTGACCGGTTACGATTTGTAAAGTGTCAAAATGCGCGTTTTAGGAGGAAATTTTGATGAAAACTTACAAAATTCACTTGCTTCGGCACGGACGCACCCTCGCCAATGAGGAAGGGGTGTATATCGGCAGCACCGATCTGCCGTTGTCGCCGGCGGGACTCAAGGAACTGCTGGAGATGAAAGCGCACTATACATACCCCGCTGCCACGCGGTTTTTCACCAGTCCGCTCATGCGCTGCCGCCAGACGCTGGAGGTGCTGTATCCGCACTGTGCGGCGCAGCCGGTGGCGGGACTGGCGGAATGCCACTTCGGCGAGTGGGAGGGACACAGCATCGCGGAGCTCAAGCATCGGGAGGACTTTCTCCTCTGGATGAGCGGCAATCACAGCGCCGTGATCCCGGGCGGCGAAACGGCGGAGGTGTTCCAGAAGCGCGTGATGGCGGCGTTTGAGGATGTGGTGCGCGAGGTGATGCGCAGCGGCGACACCGAGACGGTGATCTGCACCCACGGCGGTGTGATCATGCTGATTATGGCGGCGTACGGGCTGCCGCGCGGCGATATGAAGCAGTGGGTGACCAACAGCGGCAGCGGCTTTACGTTGCGCATTACGCCGTCCGTCTGGACGCGGGAACCGGTGGCGGAGGCGCTGTGCGCCATCCCGTGGGAATCCGAAGCGTGAAGATTTTGCACGCGTTCCCGCTTCCTGAAGCCGCCTTTGCGGGGTATCTTTCATAAATAAAGATAAGAAGGTTTCATGCTATGATCGCAACTGTTGTCAACGCCGTCGTCGTCATTGTGGGCAGCGTCATCGGCGTGTTATTTAAAAATGCCATCAACAAGCGCTTTACTGATCTGTTAATGACGGGTCTGGCGTTGGTGGTGGCGCTGCTCGGCATTTCCGGCGCACTGAAAACCGGCGACACCATCGGCATGATCCTGTGCATGGTGGTCGGGATGCTGATCGGCGAGGGGATCGACATCGAGCGGCGGCTGGATTCGCTGGGCGAGGCGCTCAAGCGGCGCGTGATGAAGGGGCGCGAGGATGCGTCGTTCACGGAGGGATTTGTATCGGCGTCGCTGCTGTTTTGCGTCGGGTCGATGGCGATTATGGGCGCGCTGGAGGCGGGCACGAAGCACGAATACACCATCATCCTCTCCAAATCCATCATCGACGGCATCGCCGCCGTGTCGCTGAGCACGGCGTTCGGCGTGGGCGTGGCGTTTTCCGCGGTGACGGTGCTGGGGTATCAGGGACTGCTGACGCTGTGCGCGGGATGGATTACGCCGTATTTCAGCACGGCGGTGATCAACGAGATGTCCGCCATCGGCGGGCTGCTGCTGATCGGCGTGTCGATCCGGGGGCTGACATACGTGCTGCTTCTGTCCTTCGGCGTGTCGATCAATATGCTGAATCCGGACAAGCACATCAAGGTCGCGAACATGCTGCCCGCCATGCTGCTGCCGATTGTATATCAGCCGCTTTCGGCATGGGTGACGAGTCTCTTTTGAACGGGAATGGTGAGCATATGGACAATGTCAAACGCATAGCGGCGGACGCGCAGGTCGGTTTGACGGCGGCGCAGGTCGCCGAGCGGCGGGCGCAGGGACTGACCAACAACAGCGGTACGACGACGACGAAGTCGGCGGGTCGCATCGTGGCGGATCATGTCTGTACGCTGTTTAATCTGATCAACGCCATTCTGGCGGTGGCGGTGCTGGCGGTCGGGTCGTACAAGAACTGTCTGTTCATGGGCGTGGTGCTGAGCAACCTCGCCATCGGCATTATACAAGAGTTGCGCGCCAAGCGCACCATCGATCGTCTGTCGCTGATCGCGTCGGTGAAGGCGACGGTGCTGCGGGACGGACAGCCGCAATCGCTGCCGCTGGAGGATGTGGTGCTGGACGATGTGCTGCTGCTGCAAAGCGGACAGCAGATTGTGGCGGATTGTGTGTTGCTGACCGGCGTCTGTGAGGTCAACGAATCCATGGTCACCGGCGAGGCGGACGCGATCCATAAGCACACGGGGGACAGGCTGTTGTCCGGCAGCTTTGTGGTGAGCGGCAGCGGTCGCGCCCGCGTGGAGCATGTCGGGCGGGACAATTATATTTCCACCATCTCCGAAGGTGCGAAAAAGTGGAAGCGCGCCCGTTCAGAGATCATGACTTCGCTGAAAAAGATCATCAAGATCATTTCGATTTTCATTTTTCCCATCGGTGCGGTGCTGTTTTATAACCAGATGACGCTGCCGGGCAGTACGGTGCAACAAGCGGTTGTGCAGAGCGTGGCGGCGCTGATCGGCATGATTCCGGAGGGATTGATGCTGTTGACCAGTACAGTGCTGGCGGTCAGCGTGGTGCGGCTGTCCAAGCATCACGTGCTGGTGCAGGATCTGTACTGCATCGAAGCACTGGCGCGGGTGGATACGCTGTGTCTGGACAAGACCGGTACGCTGACCGAGGGCTGTATGGAAGTCGCGGGCACCGTGCCGCTGGCGGCGGACGGGGACGAGGTCGCGGCGATTCTGCG
>CAJKXG010000043.1 GCA_905203795.1 uncultured Oscillospiraceae bacterium
ATACAACTGAATATCCTTGTCGGGATCCTGCCCCTCCAAATGCAGCAACTGCGCCACCACCAGCGAAGCAGTTGCGTCGTTCACCTCATCGGACAGCATGATGATGCGGTCGTTCAGCAGGCGGGAGAAGATGTCATAGCTGCGTTCACCGCGGCTGGTCTGTTCTACGACATAGGGGACAAGACTACTCATATTCAACCATTCCTCTCTGATAAAGTGCGCACCAAAGGGGTGCAGGGTACGTATTCAGTATAGGTGCACCGGCTCGGACTTATTCCGCGAATTTCAGCAAGCTCATGCTTCCGCAACAGCCGCTTCCTTGACCAGTTTCAGCGCTTTGTCCACCGCGATATCGCGGGTCAGATCGGCAGCGGGGATCGCCGCTTTGACCTTGTCGGCTTCCATCTGATACTGTTCTGCCAAGCGGGTGTATTCCGCCTCAACATCCTCGTCGGTGGGGACGATGTTCTCCAGCGCCACAATCTTTTCCAGCGCCAGACGCACTTTGACCTGTTTCTCCGCCTGCGGACGGAAGCCCTCGCGGAACGCCTCCGCATCCATGCCGGTGTATTGCAGGTACATTTGCAGGTTCAGACCCTGCGATTGCAGACGATACTCGAATTCGCGCACGCTCTCATCCACGCGGTTGCGATACATGGCTTCCGGAATGTCGCCCTGCACCTGCTCCGCCAGTTGATCCAGCAGTTGATTCTCAAACGCGTTTTCCGCTTCGGCGGTGCGGCGTTCTTCGGTCTTTTTCTTCAGATCGGCTTTCAGCTCGTCCAGCGTGTCAAACTCGCTGCAATCCTTGGCAAAATCGTCGTTCAGTTCCGGCAGTTCCTTGCATTTGATCTCGTGCAGCTTGCACTTGAACACCGCCGGTTTGCCCGCCAGTTCTTCCGCGTGATAATCCTCGGGGAAGGTGACGTTCACATCAAATTCCTCGTCGATCTTTTTGCCGACGATTTGATCCTCAAAGCCCGGGATGAACTGGTTGGAGCCGAGCACCAGCGAATAGCCTTCCGCTTTGCCGCCCTCAAACGCCGTGTCATCCACATAGCCGTCGAAGTCAAACACCACGGTATCGCCCATCGCGGCAGCGCGGTCTTCCACCGACACCAGACGGGAGTTGCGATCCTGCAACTTCGCCAGTTCCGCGTTGACATCCTCATCGGTCACGTCGTCCACTTTTTTGGAGGCTTTCAAGCCCTTGTATTCGCCGACTTCGATTTCCGGCTTCACGGTGATGACAGCTTTGAACACCAGTCCCTCTTCGCCGACCGATTCCACGTCGAGATCGATCTTATCTTCGACATATTCATAGCCGGATTCCTTGATGGCCTCATCCAGAGCGGTGGGATACAGCGCATTGACGGCATCCTCGTAAAACACACCGGTGCCGTAGATTTTTTCGATGTAGTGGCGGGGAGCTTTGCCTTTGCGGAAGCCCGGGATATTCATTTTCTTGACATTCTTTTTGTAGGCGTTCGCAACCGCCGCTTCAAAGGTCGCGGCGTCCACCTCGACGGTCAATTCCACGCGATTGTTTTCCGTTTTGTTTGCACTTTTCAAGCTCATGAGTATGTTCCTCCTGTGTTTTGATCCTCTAAATACAACGATACGTGTCATTATAACACACCGCTATCGTTTGTGCCAGATTATTTTGTAAATTTGTCGTGAATTTTTTATCGAATTTCCCCTCAAACACGCAGCGGGCAGAAGGACAGCGCATCCGCCGATACCAGCTTCAGCCGCACGCCGTCCCGCACGCCGTTTATCGCGCGTCGGATGGCATGGCTGTGGATGTGCCCGTAATAGCATTCGCGAATGCCGCGGTCGCGCAGCACCCCGAACAATTCTTCGCACACCGCGTCGGCATACACGGGGGGATAGTGCAGGAAGACGATCGGTTCACATCCCAGCGCCAATGCCGCGTCGATGGAGGCGTTCAGCCGCCCCACCTCGCGCATCAGCACCTTGTGATCGGCGTCGGTTTCCGCGTCATAGAACCAGCCGCGTGTGCCGCATACCGCGCGTCCGTCGCCGATATCCACCGCGTCATTGTGCACGATGCGCAGCGACGAAAACCCCTGCTCCGCGAAAAAAGTATCCATTTTTCGGCGGGTCGTCCACCAGTAGTCGTGATTGCCCTTGAGCAGCAGCTTGCGTCCGGGCAGCGATTGCAAAAACGCGAAATCCGCCGCCGCTTCCTCCAGCGACATGCCCCACGAGACATCTCCCGGGATCACCACCGTGTCCTGCTCATCGACGAGCGCGCGCCAGTTGGTTTCCAGACGGCTGACATACCCGTCCCAGCCGCGGAAAACATCCATCGGTTTGTCGCAGCCGAAGGACAGGTGCGGATCGCCGATTGTCCACAGCGCCATCAGCCTTGGATGCCGAGCATGCCGTAGACCACGTCCTGCATACCGTCGCGGTCGCACACCTGCGAGAAGCGCGGGGTCTTGCCGCGCAGCGAAGCCAGCGGCGCCGGTACGGGCTCATCGGTCAGACGGTGCAGCTCTTCCACCTTGCCAAACTCGTCCGCCGAGGTGTCGCCGCCGAGCGCTTGCAGCACACTGGCGGAGAACTTGTAGGGGTTGGCGGTGGAGGCAATGACGGTGGGGGTGGCGTCGCCGGTCTCGCGGCGATACGCCTGATAGACGTTGACGGCGACGGCAGTGTGGGTATCCAGCAGATAATGATAGCGATCGAACGTGTCCTTGATGGTGGCGGCGACCTGAGCGTCGTCACACCAGCCGGCGGCGAACAGCTCACGGATCTTCGCCAGCATGTCCGCCGAAACGGTATAGCGACCCGTGTCGGACAATTGCGCCATCAACTCGCGGATCATCGCGTCGTCGTGGTCGGACAGCTCATACAGCAGCCGTTCGAGGTTGGACGAAATGAGAATGTCCATGGACGGGGAGGTGGTGGTGTGGAAATCCCGATTGCGGTCGTAAGTGCCGGTCGTGAGGAAGTCGGTGAGCACGCAGTTGCGGTTGGAAGCGCAGATCAGCTTGGCGATCGGCAGCCCCATGCGTTTGGCATAATACGCCGCGAGAATGTTGCCGAAGTTGCCGGTCGGCACGGCGACGTTGATGGGATCGCCCATGTTCAGCCGTCCGCCCGCCACCATGTCGCAATACGCGGAGACATAGTACACGATCTGCGGCACCAGCCGTCCCCAGTTGATGGAGTTGGCGCTGGAGAACATCATGTTGTGCGCCGCCAGCTTGTCCGCCACGGCGGTATCTGTGAAGATGGTTTTCACGCCGGTCTGCGCGTCGTCGAAGTTGCCGCGGATGGCGCATACGGCGACGTTGTTTCCCTCCTGCGTGACCATTTGCAGCTTCTGCATCGGGCTGACGCCGTCCTCGGGATAGAACACCAGAATGCGGGTGTGCGCCGCATCGCGGAAGCCTTCCAGTGCCGCCTTGCCGGTGTCGCCGGAGGTGGCGACCAAGATGACGATCTCCTTGCCGTCCGCCGTTTTTTGCGCGGAAACGCGCATCAGATGGGGGAGGATTTGCAGCGCCATGTCCTTGAACGCGCAGGTCGGACCGTGCCACAGCTCCAAAATCTCCACGCCGTCCTCCAGCGTGTGCAGCGGGGCGATGGCGGGGGAGCGGAAACGCTCGGTCGTGTACGCCGCACGGGTGCAATCCGCCACTTCCTCCGCCGTGAAATCGCCGAGGAATTTTTGCAGAACCGCCGTTGCCCGCTCGACATACGATTGTCCGAGCATCGCAGTCAGTTCCTGCTCCGTCAGCGTGGGCAGGGAAGTGGGCACAAACAGCCCTTTTTCGACAGAAATGCCGCGCGCGATCGCCTGTGCGGCGGTCACCTGCACACGGGAATCGCGGGTGCTGTTATATACCATATTGTACTCAATCCTTTCAAAAGTCGCGCGCTCGATGCCGACGCGCGATATTTCTACAAATATACATCATAATACACCAAACGCGGTTTGTCAAAGGTGTGCGAAAAAATTGTAGCAATTGCTGAAAAAGAGACGATCGAGGCAGGCTTCCTCGTAATTTTTGCGGTATAGCGTTTCGTACAAAGCCGCCATGACGGCGATACCGTTCCACTCGTCCGGCAGGTGGGTGCCGTCCAGATCACAGCCCAGTCCGACCGTGTATTCGCCGCCCAATTCGAGAAAATGCACCCAGTGCCGTTCAAATTGCTCAAAACTTTGTCCGCCGAGCTGATCGGCGCACAGGTTTAGCCCCACTACGCCGCCGCGCCGCCGGATCTCCAAAAACTGCTCGTCGGTCAGATTCCGCGGATGAGGGTTTACCGCCGCCGATACGGAATGGCTGGCGATGAACGGGCGTTCGGACAAGTCCGCCGCATCCCAAAAGCCGCGTTCGTTGAGGTGGGACACGTCCGCGACGATGCCGACCTCTTCCATCCGTTTGACCGCCGCCCGTCCGAAGGGGGTCAGCCCGTCGGCGCAGCCGGAAAGACAGCCGTGCCCCAATTCGTTCGAGCCGTTCCATGTCAGCGTGAGCACCCGCACGCCGAGTGCACGCAGATCATCGACATGCCGCAACTCGCCCGCCAGCGCGCTGCCGCCTTCGACGGCGAGCACACTGCCGCAGCGACCTTCCGCAAAGGCGTTTTGCAGCGCCGCACCCGTTTCCGCAAACCGCACCCTGCCGCCCGCCTCTTGCGTTTTGGCAAAGTGCAGCGTTTCGGCGCATTGTACAAATGCCGCTTCGCCGCGCAGCGTATCCGGCATCCACACCGCAAAAACCTGTCCCCATGGCTGATACTGCCGCCCGCGTGTCAGGTCGATGTGCAGGTCGTTGCGCGCGAGCGCGCGCCCGCGTTTTCGGCACTCGTACAAGGTGTCGCAATGCATGTCAAAAAGCCGCATGAAGCCCCTCCGTCTCATAGGCGCTGATGAGATGATCCAGTTCGATCACCTTCATCGGGTCGTTTGGCGCCGTCAGAATTTCGATCACGTCAAAGCGCGGCTGCAAAGGGGAAGGGTGCGTTTGCAAATACATCGCCGCTGTCCGCAATATGCGCTGTTGCTTGGAGAGCGTCACCGCCTCCCGCGGCGCGTACAAGGCGTTCTCGCTTCGCGCTTTGACTTCCACAAACACAATATATTGCTCGTCGACGGCGATTATGTCAATCTCGCCTTGGCGCGAACGCACATTGGAACCGATGATGCGATACCCTTTTTCACGCAAAAACCGTGCCGCCAGCACCTCGCCGGCTGCGCCTTTGGATACGTTTGCCATGGTTTTCCTCCTCTCTCTGCATAAAAAAACGGTGCGTCGCATGCATATGCAGCAACGCACCGTCTGACAATTACGCTTTCACCAGATCCGCCATGGTGTACAGACCGGCGGGCTTGCCGAGCAGAAACAGCGCGGCGTTGACCGCACCGACCGCAAAAATTTCTTTGGAGCGGGCGCTGTGCGATAAGGTGAGAATCTCATCGTGACCGGCGAAAATCACATCGTGTTCGCCGACAATGTTGCCGCCGCGAATGGCGGAGATGCCGATTTCCTTTTTGTCGCGCTTTTTGCGCACCGAATGCCGCTCGTACACATAGTCCGGCTCATACGACAGCCCGTCGGACACCGCCTGTGCCAGCATCATCGCCGTGCCGGAGGGGGCGTCCAGTTTTTGATTGTGGTGTTTTTCCACGATTTCCACATCGAAATCGTTGCCCAGCACCTGTGCCGCTTGTTTGCACAGCTCCATCAACAGGCTGACGCCCATCGACATGTTGGCGCTGAAAAACACGGGGATTTCGCGCGCGGCGTCGTGCAGCATCGCGATCTGTTCATCGCCCAAACCCGTGGTGGCGATGACGACGGGGATGCGGTGGGCTTTGGCATAGGCCAGCACACCGGGCAAGCCGGACGGATGTGAAAAATCAATGATTGCTTCGGCAGGAATGCCGCAGTTTTCCGGGTTGGCATAGACGGGGAAATCGCCGCTGCGCGCGGTGTTGATATCAAACCCCGCCACGATGCGGCAGTCGCAGCGTTCCGCCACGCAGGCGGTCACCGCGCGACCCATTTTGCCGTTGCAGCCGCAGAGGATCAGGTCGGTCATATCGGACATGAAAAACGATCCTTTCTTTTGAACGAATCCGTACCGTTATCGGCACAAACCGTATGTTTTCAGTACCGCCGCCAACTTCGCTTTTGCCGCATCGTCCATGCCGAGCAGCGGCAGACGGCAGTCGCCGACCTCCATACCCATCAGGTTCATCGCTTCCTTGACGGGGATGGGGTTGACATCGCTGAACAGGGCATTGGCGAGCTGCAACAGCTCCAGTTGCAGCTTCAGGCTGCCCTTGACGTCGCCGTCAAACCATTTGGCGCAGATGTCGTGCGTTTCCTGCGGCTTGACATTGGACAGCACCGAGATCACGCCTTTGCCGCCCAGCGACAGGATCGGCACGATCTGGTCGTCGTTGCCGGAATACAGGTCGATGTCGCACAGCGCGGCGATCTCCGCCGTGGCGGACAGGTTGCCGTTGGCTTGCTTGAGAGCGACGATATTGGGGTGACGGTACAGCTCCGCCACCGTAGCCGGCTTGATGTCCACGCCGGTGCGGGAGGGGACATTGTACAGGATGATCGGCAGCGACACGGCGTCCGCGATGGCGTTGTAGTGCGCTACCAGACCGCGCTGCGAGGTTTTGTTGTAATACGGGGTGACCAGCAGCAAGCCGTCCGCGCCGAGCCGTTGTGCCTCCTGCGACAGTTCGATGCAATAGGCGGTGTCGTTGGAACCCGTGCCGGAAATGACAGGGACGCGACCGCGCGCCGTTTCAATGGCGGTGCGCATGACCGCCACATGCTCCTCGTGGTTCAGCGTGGAGGATTCGCCTGTCGTGCCGCAGGTGATGATCGCGTCAGTGCCGTTTTCGATCTGCCATTCGATCAATTCGCGGTATTTGTCAAAATTCACCGACCCGTCCGCGTTCATGGGTGTGATCAGCGCCACACCGGCGCCGGTAAAAATCGTCGATTTGCTCATAATTGACGTACCTCCTTTGTGGGATCGTTAGTCCATGTAGCCTTCCGCACACAGCAGCTCCGCCAGCAGCACGCCGCCGCCCGCCGCGCCGCGCAGGGGGTTGTGGGAAAGACCGACAAACTTGTAATCGTATTGCGTGTCCTCACGCAGACGACCGAGCGAGATCGCCATGCCGCCTTCCAGATCGCGGTGCAACCGCGTCTGCGGCATGTTGTCCTCGGTGAAATAGTGCAGGAACTGCTTGGGGGCGCTGGGCAGGTTCAGTTCCTGTGCACGCCCCTTGTAATTCGTCCACGTGTCGATGATTTCGTCTTTGGTGGGCTTGTTTTCGAAGCTGCAGAACACCGCCGCAAAGTGACCGTCGCTGACCGGTACGCGCAGGCACTGCGCCGTAAACGCAGGTGTTTCGGCGGGGACGATCACGCCGTTTTCCACTTTGCCCCAGATCTTCAGCGGTTCTTGCTCGGATTTTTCTTCCTCGCCGCCGATGTAGGGGATGACGTTGTCGATCATTTCCGGCCAACGCTCAAAGGTTTTGCCCGCGCCGGAAATCGCCTGATACGTGCACACCGCCGCGCGGGTCACGCCGTATTTGGACAGCGGGAACAGCGCCGGCACATAGCTTTGCAGCGAGCAGTTGGATTTGACGGCGATAAAGCCGCGCTTCGTGCCGAGACGTTGGCGCTGGAAGGGGATGACCGCCACATGATCGGCGTTCAGTTCCGGCACGATCATCGGCACATCCGGCGTGCCGCGGTTGGCGCTGTTGTTGGAGACAACAGGGCATTCCGCTTTCGCATAGGCTTCTTCCAGCGCGCGGATCTCCGCTTTGGGCATATCCACCGCGCAGAACACGAAGTCCACCTCGGAGGCAATTTCCTCTACTTGGGACGCGTCTTTCACGACGATGTTTTTCATGGATTCCGGCAGCGGCGTTTTCATGACCCAGCGCCCGCCGAGCGCTTCTTCATACGTCTTGCCGGCGGAACGGGGGCTGGCGGCGATCACTTTGACGTGGAACCACGGGTGATTTTCCAGCAGGGTGGCGAATCGCTGCCCGACCATACCCGTGCCGCCGATAATACCGACTTCATAACGTTTTTTCATACTAAACATCCAACCTTTCTGTCTTATCAAACAAAAAACCGGTCTGACCCGACCGGTTGTCATGTTCCATATGTGCTGATACGCCGAAAACGCGTGGTTTTCAAAAGAATAGCGCTCCATCACACAGGTATGATGACAGCCGGACAGCTATTTGCTGCAAGGCCAGACGAATGCCGCGCCCACGGCAGACATCTTCGGCGCTGACGCCTTTCGGCTGTGTTGCAAACGACCGGGCAGGTCTTGCACAGCGTACTGATCGTACCGCGCACCTCTATTCAGTATATTCAAGGGGAGTTTTGCTTGACATTTATCTGAATCCATTGTAGCATTAGTATCGTATGTTGTCAAATGAAATTTTTAAAATGGCAGCACTTTCCTGAAAAATCGGAAAAATGCTCGGAAAGTTGGAGAAAAACACATGAATACGCACGATTTTTACTATGATTTGCCAAAGGAATTGATTGCGCAAGAGCCGATCGAACCGCGCGATCATTCGCGTTTGATGGTGCTCGACCGTCAAAACGGCGATATAGAGGACACCCGATTTGATCATTTGCTCGCGTATCTGCGGGCGGGGGATACGCTGATCCTCAACGACAGCCGCGTGCTGCCGGCGCGTATCTACGGTCATCGCAAGGAGACCGGCGCGGCGGTGGAGCTGCTGCTGCTCACCCCGAAGGGCAACGACACATGGGAAGTGCTGGCGGGTCCCGGGCGCAAGGCAAAACCGGGCAATCGTTTGGTGTTCGGCGACGGGCTGCTGGAGGCGGATGTATTGGAGGTGCTGGAGGACGGCAACCGTCTGGGGAAGTTT
>CAJKXG010000044.1 GCA_905203795.1 uncultured Oscillospiraceae bacterium
CCCGCCGCGCCACCGCCTACGATGGTGATATCCCACATAGCCGCTCCCTCTTTAATGCAGCAACGCCGGAATGACGTAGCTGATGATGGACATGATCACACCGGCGGTCAGCACGCCGACCGCGATGGTGGGAAACGCGCGGCGGACACGCATGTCGAGCATGGCGGCGAGCAGCGCGCCCGTCCACGCGCCCGTACCGGGCAGCGGGATCGCCACAAACAAAAACAGCCCCATGACCTCATACCGCAGGACTTTTTCGCGGTTTTTTTCCACCTTCCGCTCCATCCAGTCGGCAAGCGGACGCAGATGCTTGGTGGTTTTGAGCCAGTTGAAAAAGGGACGGATGAAAAAGAGGATGAAAGGAATGGGCAGCAGATTGGCCGCCAGACAGATCAGAAACGCCGGAACAAACGGCACCTGTAACAGGCTGGCGGCGATCAGTCCGCCGCGCAGCTCCAGCAGCGGCAGCAGCGAAATGAGAAACACCGTCAGCTCCGCCGGTATGGTTGTCCCGAAAAATTCCACCAGTGTATTTGCCAGGTTTTCCGCCATGTCATCATCCATCCTTTTTTGCACAATGCTTTCAGTTTTTTATCATATCATACGGCGGACAAGCCGTCAAGTAAAATAGCTATGAACGATACCATGCCGCTATGTCGGCATGATCGGCGATATTTTAGAGATTGCTTGAAAAAGAGCGGAAAATTTGCAGGAAACATTTGTGCAAGTTACACAGGAGAAGCGGGGCGACTTTTGTAGTATCATCCAATGATTAAAAAAACCTCCAAAACGCATTGATTCTTATCCGAAAAAACGGTATACTGAAAGCCGAACGGAGTATCGGTATCTGCAAAGCTCCGAAAGGTAAAAGGGATTTTGAACGACGGAAAGGATGTAGAACAAATGAAACATAAGCATCGTGCGGTTTTGTCGTTGTTCTTGTCGTTGGCCATGCTGGTCGCGTTGATTCCGGCAAGCAATGTGATGGCGGAAGACGACGAGGAAACGGTGATTCCGGAGTATTATGTGTTGGATGATTGCGATACGCAGACGTATTTCACGTCTGTTGCGCTGGAGGATTCCTCGAAAATGCAGGGGAGAGCCTCGTTGAAAATGGGCGGCAACAAGGAGTTCAGCTTGAGCAACAGTGTGCAGTTCAAGTTGGCTGCTCCGCAGGACATTGCCGCATGGTATCTGGAAATGTGGCTGTATATCGACAATGTGAGCCGTGTCTCCATGCAGAGCAGCTATCTTGAGTTGAGCCAGACCACCGATACGCTGGCGCAGTGGAAGATGAGCAAGCTGAAACTGAAAAACGGCTGGAACAAGATCCAAGTGCCGGTGCAGAGCGCCAGCGTCAAGAAGAATCTGGCGGGCTTCACGACGATCAACAAGTTCACGGTCAAGATTTCGCCCACTGCTGCGGTGAACATCCGTGTGGACGACATCTGCTTGGCGAAGGCGGTCGTGGCGGCGAGCAAAGCGGAACTGGCGGATCTGATCGAACAGGCCGAGACATACACCGACGAGATGCTGCAGTCGTACACGGAAGCGGTGCGCAATGCCTTTGTGGCGGCGCGCGATGCGGCCGTTGCCAAGCAGGCGGATGAGGATGCCTCGCAGCGCGACGTCGATTTGGCGGCGGAAAGTCTGCAAAATGCGCTGAACGCGTTCGGCTTCGACGGATACACCGCCGATGAGACGGGCACGATCGCGTACATTGATTTCAATACCAAAACATATTACGGTCTGGACGCTTTCACGCCGGATGAGGTAGTCGAGAACTACAACGGCAGACGGGCGGCGCATGTGACCGACGCGTTGTATCTCGATGTGAAGGATTCCTATGTCGGCGCGGATGCGGCGGATCTGCGGTTCACCTTCTATTATTACGACGACGAAGCCGCCGGCGATGCGGCTCTGAACATGCAGTACAACAGTAAAACCGCCGATCAAGCGGTGACGGCGGACGCTGTGAAGCCGGCCGGCGCCAAGATGTGGAAGTTTGCGACGATGCGGGTGCGCGATGCCGCCTTGGCGGGCAAGATGGAAGTCAACGGCCGCGGCTACGATGTGGCGCTGGTGTTGCAGGGCGGACTCAAGGACGCCTACATCTCCCGCATCGAAGTCAAGCGCATCACGGAAGAGGATGTGAGCGAGTCCGACCCGCCGACGTTTGCTCCGCAGACCGAGCAGAACAACATCATCGGCGCGGTGACGGCGGGCTATCAGGTGTGGTTCAACGCGCATTCGTGGCATCACTGGGCAGGTCGCGGTGCGAACATCCCGAAGAAGGATGGCGTGAACGTCGAGATCTGGCCGTATGTGGATGACTATAAGGCGAACGGCGCGACGCTGTATCAGACCGAATTGGGCGATCTGGGCAACGGCGCGAAGGCAGAGGTGTTCAACTCGACCGATAAAGAGATCATCGAGACGCACTTCCAGTGGATCACGGAGTACGGGATCGACTGCTTGGCGGTGCAGCGCTTCAGCGGTGCGGCTCAGCCGACCAAGATTCCCGAAGAGAAGAACCATCTGATCACCATCAGGGATATGGCGGAGAAATACAACAAAGCGTTCTATGTCATGTATGACTTGAGCGGCTGCGGCTCCAAGGATCAGGATGCGCTCTACAAAGAGATCACCTATGACTATGTGCTGAACATGGAGCAGACCAATGTGGCCACTTCCACCGCGTATGCGCATGCGGACGGCAAGCCCGTGGTGTGCATCTGGGGTATCTCCGGCGATCCGGAATCCAACTATGTCATCGGCGAGACGGCGGTCAAGCTGGTGAGCTTCTTCCAGAGCCGCGGCTATTATGT
This sequence comes from uncultured Oscillospiraceae bacterium, assembly GCA_905203795.1. Lineage (GTDB taxonomy): Bacteria > Bacillota > Clostridia > Oscillospirales > Acutalibacteraceae > CAJKXG01. The sequence continues at coordinate 2,829 of CAJKXG010000044.1, forward strand.
CATCATCGGCACGCCGGACAACGATTATTCCAAGCGCGAGGGCATCTATCGCCAGCCGTTTGAGATGACGGATATGATCTCGCCGTGGACGGTCGGTCGTTATGGCTCGAACGCCAATTCGTACAATAGCTGGCTGACCAATCACATCAAGATCGACCAAGAGTTCTGCGAGACATACGGCAATGATTATCAGCCGGTCGTGTTCCCGGGCTTCGGCTGGACAAACCTCGCCAATGACGGCGCTCCGAACTCTCACCCGCGTAATCAGGGCAACTTTGTCTGGGGACAAATTCAGAATATTATCAATAACGGTATCAACACGGTCTATCTGGCGATGTTCGATGAGTATGATGAGGGCACGGCGTATATGAAGGGCTCCTCCGACTACTTCGATATCCCGACCGATCAGTATTTTATGACCTATGCGACAGACGGTATTTGGCTGTCCAACGACTACTATCTGCGCGTGGTCAGCGAAGTGTCGAAGCTGCTGAAAGGGCAGCGCGAGAATTCCGTGGTGCTGGATATTCCGTATTCGCGCGGTCCTGTTTACTGGCGCAACAGCTTTGAGCAGCGCTGGACGACCTATCTGAAGAATAAAGGCACCGAAAAGTATACGATTCTGTGCCCGATTGATGTGGGCGCGCGTTCGATCAGCAGTTATGAAGCGGAGAATGCCGACTATACGATGAAGGTCTACGAGGGCGATACGGAGTATGCCTATGTGGAGAATGACGAGAACCAGAAACAATACGGCACGTCGCTGGAGGGAACGGGTGTATTCCGCAATGTGGACGGCGGTTTGACCAAGTCCGGCGAGTGGGCGTTCCAGTTTAACGGCACGGCGGAATCCAAGACCAAATCCACCGTTACCTGCCTCATTGCTCCGGCGGATACCATGGTGTCCGCAGCGGGTTTGACGCTGAAATACAGCCTGTACGCCGTCAACGACCTTGGTCGATATGTCTTTGTCGATCTGCTGTTTGACGATGGAGAGCGGCTGAGCGATAAGATGAGCGGTGTGAAGCAATCGATTTCCACCACCGGCAAATGGACGGATCTCACCTTGGAATTGTCGCCGTCGTTGGCTGGCAGCCGTATCCAATATGTGTTGGTCAGTTACGATCATCCCGCCGAGGGCGAATTCGACGCGTATATCGACGATATCATTCTGGAAACCACCGGCACGAAGAAGGAAATGCTGAGCAGATCCATCACGGCTTCGGAAAAGATGCTGACAGGCGCCTACACCGAAGACACGCTGGCGGCGCTGAAAGCGGCGGTGGAGAACGCCAAAGCGGTGCAGGATAAGGCGACTGCCACGGACAGCGTGCGTTTGGCGGCTGTTCAGGCGGTGGACGACGCCATCCGCGCTCTGGAATCGAACGGTTCGGGCGAATCCGGTCTGCCGGGCGACGTCAATGACGACGGCAATGTGGATTCCAGCGACGCGCGTATCATCCTGCAATATTCGGTCGGCAAGGTCGAACTGAGCAGCGATGAGATCGCTCGTGCGGATGTGGATAACAGCGACAACATCGACAGCAGCGACGCCCGTATCGTGCTCCAGATCGCGGTGGGCAAGTATACCATCTGATCATACAGTATCGGTGAAAAACAGCAGGAAACGGAGATCTTGTCGTTTCCTGCTGTTTGGATATAAAAGAAGCGAGATCGTCGGTCGTTTGATCGGGGTTTCCGCCAAGAAAGGAATGGATGAAAGAATGAATCTGAGCGTTGGACGACGCACCATGCTGTCCTTGCTGCTGACATTGGCGCTGGCAGTCGGGATGTTGCTGCCGGTGTTACCGTCGCTGCCGGCGACGGCTGTGGAGGAGGAGACGCCCGCCTATTATGTGCTGGACGACTGCGACACGCAGGCGCATTTTACCTCCTCGTGTTCTTTAGACAATACGTCTAAAATGCAGGGATTGGCGTCTCTGAAAGCCGGCGGCAACGGCGAAATGACCATGAAAAACGTGATTAACTTTAAGCAGGCAGCTCCCGAGGACTTGTCTGCGTGGTATCTGGAGATGTGGCTGTACATTGACGATGTGTCCCGTGTGACTCCGTCGAGCAGCTATATCGAGTTGAGCCAAACGACCGACACGCTGGTGCAGTGGAAGCTGAGCAAACTGGAAGGACTGAAAAGCGGCTGGAACAAGGTGCAGGTGAAGCTCCAGAATGCCAGCACGAAAAAGAATCTGTCCGGGTTCACGGAGATCAATTTCTTGGCGGTGAAATTGACGACCACCAAAGCGGTCAATATTCGCATCGACGACATCTGCCTCTCCAAAGAAGAGGTCGCCGGCGATCTGACAGCGCTGAACCAGTGGATCGCCACCGCGGAGGAATTGGACAAGACCGATCTCAGCGGTTATGACGAGAAAAATGTTCAAAACTTTAAAGACACGCTGGCATTGGCCAAGGAGTACCTGACCGATCATTCGCAGCGTGATGTGGATGTGGTGACGGAGAACCTGAAAAAGGCGATCCAGGCGTTCGGCATGGAGGGCTTTAAGGAAGACCTCGAATCCGCCGTTGCCTACATCGATTTTTCGCAAAAGACTTACAGCAAGCTGGAATCCTTCAGCTTGGTCAACAAAAACGGAGAAGGCTCGATCGGCGAGTGCGCCGGTAAAGAAGCGGCGACCTTTGACCAGGCGCTGCGGCTGGCGGTCAACAGCGGCTATATCGGCAGCGGCGACCGCGCCATCCGTGTGAACTATACCTATTACGACGCCGAAGCCGGTGCGATGTCGCTGCTGTACAACAGCACGGATGCGGCGGACAAAAAGGCGGACAGCGTGACTTTCGCCGGTTCGGGCAAATGGGTGCGCCGTTCGATCCGTCTGGATGACGCCGCGCTGGCACATCTGCTGGCAGGCAAGGATCTCGCGCTGGCAGTCGACAGCGGCGTGGGCTATGTGTCCCGCGTGGAGATCAAGCTGATCACGGATGAAGATCTGACGGAGAGCGAGCCGCCCGCATTCCCGCCCATGACGGACGTCAACAATTTCAAGGGCAAGAGCATCGCGGGCTACCAGATGTGGTTCCGCGCCAGCAACGGCCAGAGCGGCTGGGTGCACTGGGCCGGCGGCAACATTCCGAGCAATGGCCGGGTTTCGTTTGAACAGTGGCCGGACACCTCGGATTATCCGAGCTCCGTGCTGGAAAACACCGCGTTCAACAATCTGGGCGACGGTCGTCCGGCGCAGTTGTTCACCTCCGCGATGGATGCCACTGTGGACACACAGGTGTCGTGGATGGCGGATTACGGTGTGGACGGCTTTGCGATCCAGCGGTTCTACGGAACCTATCTCGGTCCGAAGGCGGAGGGACGCACCAATCTGGATATGGCGAAGGATGCGGCGGAGAAATATAACCGCCTGTTCTACATCATGTATGACCTCAACTATGCGTACAACGACGGCATGGCGGCGGCGGAACGCCTGAAGACCGACTTTGTGAATAACATCGAGGGTCGCGGGCTGATCTCTTCCACCAGCTATGCGCAGATGGACGGTAAGCCTGTTGTCTGCATGTGGGGTCTGGATCCGAACAGCACCTCCTATGCGACGCATGATGCGACGCTGGAATTCATCAACTGGCTGAAGGAACGCGGCTATTTTGTCATCGGCGGCACATCCAACAACGAGTGGACGACCGACGAAGTGTTTGACGATGTGTATCAAGCGCTGAATATGATCTCGCCGTGGACGGTGGGTCGGTATTCCTACGGCAGCGTGGACAACTGGATGAACAACAATGTCCCGAAGCACATGGAATATTGCAAGAAATACGGCATTGAATATCAGCCGGTCGTGCTGGCGGGCTCCGCGTGGCACAACCACAACTGGGGTATGCCCAATGACACGCCGCGTCTGGCGGGCGAGTTCCTGTGGCGGCAGGCGACCAAGCTGAAGAGCATGGGCGCGGGCTGTGTTTACTTCGCCATGTACGATGAGTACGACGAGGCGACCGCTATCATGAAGGGTGCGCAGGACTCCTACGATATTCCGCAGGATGAGCAGTACTTCCTGACATTGGCGACTGACGGCTTCTGGCTGTCCTCGGATTTCTATCTGCGTATGGCCGGCTCGGTTGCCCGTATGATGCGCGACGAGATCGAGAGTACTACCGAGATTCCGGAAGTGTATTCGGAAGGTCCGATCTACTGGCGCAACAGCTTTGAGTATCGTTGGACGCCTGTTTACAAGGAAAATGAGGGCGGCGGCGGACGCACGCCGGTCAACCGTGTGTTGGCTTCGCTGGATGTCGGCGCTGACTCTGTCTATGAGATCGATAGCCTGAATGTGGAAATGATCACCAAAGAGTACGAGTGTGATCGGGCGGTGGAATACAAGGCGGACGATACGTCGTACAAGGCGTACGGCACGAATGCGATCGGCACGGGCATCCACTACGATCCCGATGCTTCCCGCACCGCCAACGGCGTCTGGAGTCTCCAGTTCAACGGTCAGGCGACCTCCGCCTCCAAGGCGTATGTCAAGATGCAGTTGGCAAGCTGTGATTTCACCGTTTCGGCGGCGAATATGCAGCTCACCTATCAGGTGCGCGCGGAGAATGCGCTCGGCGCGTATGTGTATCTCGATCTGATCTTTGAGGACGGCAGCATGCTGAGCGATGTTGTCTCCGGTGTTAAGACGACCGGCGCAAAGGTCGGTGAGTGGACGAAGGTGACGGTTGATCTGCCGACGTCGCTGATCGGCAAGCGCGTGGTCAATGTGCTGATTTGCTATGACCATGCGGCCAAAGGCGAGTTCAATGCATTTGTGGACGATATCGTCATCCAAAGCGCGGGCACGGCGCGGCAGATGCTGCAGAATGCCGTGACTAACGCGAGCGCGATGCTGGACGGCAGCGACGAGCAGGCGGTGCTGAAACAGGCGGTGGACGCTGCGCAAACCACGCTGGAGAACAATACCGCCACCGAAAAAGCGCGTCTGAACGCGATGAAGACGATCGACCGGGCGATCCGCGCACTGTCTATCAGCGGTCCGGCGGACGATTATACGCTCGGCGATGTGAACGCGGATACTTCGATCGACTCGAGCGACGCGCGTATGGTGCTGCAAGCCTCGGTTGGCAAGATCACGCTGGACGACACACAGCAGTCGGCGGCGGATGTCGATCGCAACGGTTCGATCGACTCGAGCGATGCGCGTATGATCCTGCAATATTCGGTCGGCAAGATCGCGTCGTTTGACTGATCGTGTGTGAAACAGAAAGGGTGAAAACAGCCGCCGTGAAAGATGCTGAAATGGAATGCTGCGATTGTCTGTGCGTCCATGAGGATGTGGTGGCGGCGATTCACGACCGCATGCCGAAGGAGCAACAGCTTTACGGCTTGGCGGAGTTGTTCAAGGTGTTTGGCGATGTGACCCGCATCCGCATATTGTATGTGCTGTTTGAAAGCGAAATGTGCGTGTGCGATATTGCGGAGCTGCTGCACATGACCCAGAGCGCGATCTCGCATCAGCTTCGGGTGCTGAAGCAGAATCGGCTGGTCAAATTCCGGCGGGAGGGCAAAGCGGTGTTCTATTCGCTGGCGGACGACCATGTGCGCCGCATCATCGATCAGGGCTTTGAGCATATCACGGAATAAACGAAGCGCGCCCGTTCATCGGTCAGAAACCGGTGATCGGGCGCGTTTTTCAGTCCTGCGGATGGATGCGGGCGGTAGGCAGCGATGTGCTGCGAATCCCCCCATCGCCGATTACCGTATCACGAATAAGGCTGCTTTCATTGAAAAGAAACGGCGGCGATCCATCGGCGTCAATAAATGCGAAAATTTGTATGTGTTAAAATGATGTGACCCAATAAAAAGGAGAAGTAACTTCCAAAGTAT
>CAJKXG010000045.1 GCA_905203795.1 uncultured Oscillospiraceae bacterium
TCGCACAGCCGCGGCGTACTGGGCGGCGCGCTGGAACTGACAGGCGGCGATTACGCCCTATTGGCGGATTATACGAAACCGACCGCGACCGCGACCTATTCGGCGTGGGTGTACATGCGGGACGACACCGCCTTTGAAACCATCCTGAAAAACTGGGGCGGCAACAACTACGGGCAGTTGGAGCTGGGACTTTCCAAGGATACGGGAATGCTCAGTGTGCAAATCGCCCAGGCGGACGGCACGACCCGTTCGGCGTCCGACAGCGAGCCGTTTGCCAAAAACGCGTGGACACTGGTGACGGTGACAATGGACGGCAGCCGTTTCACGCTGTATAAAAACGACAAAGCCGTGGCGAGCGACAGCTATAACGGCACGCTGAAAACCTCGTTTGCACCGCTGGGCGTCGGCGTCAAGCCGAACGACGCGGGCGACGCGCCGGACCGCGATTGGCCGGGCTTCCTGCAAGGCAAGATCGACGATGTGCGCATCTATAGTCGGGCGCTGTCGGCGGCGGAGATCGGGATGCTGTACGCGACCGCACTGCCGACCGAACTGACGATGACCAAAAACCTCAGCAAAACCACGTATAAAATCGGTGAGGGGTTGAATGTTACGGGTATGGAATTGACCGCGACCTATGAAGACGGTCGCACGGCACAGTTGGCGGCGGAGGATTGCGTGATCCGCGGTTTTGACAACACCGCCGTCGGCGAACAGACGGTTTCGCTCGACCTGACCATCGGCGGCGTGACCAAAACGGTGACCACCACCGTCACGGTCAAGGAAGGCGAAAGCACCGGCGCGGTGGAGGTGAATCCGCTGCCGCTGAAGACGCGCGAGGCGACCGAGTGGACGCGGCTGTTTGACCGCCGACAGGGCTGGATCGGTTCGGACGGCATTTTCTCCTTCAACTTGAACGGCAAGGACACCATCGGCAGCGCGGACGAAAACACCAAGACCTTTTTCATCTTTTCGGATACGCTGGTGGGTTCGGTGAACGAGCAGACGCTGGCGGTTTCCGCCGGTCCGATGATGAATCACTCGGCAGGTCTGCTGACCGGCGACGAGCCGGACGCCGACAGCATCGAGTTTTACTACGGCTACAAAGGCGACATGACCTGCACCAACCTGTTCGGCGACAACTACTGGCTGATGGACGGCGTGGTGATCGGCGATTGCGTGTACGTGACCGCCATCCGCGTGGACGGCAGTTGGCGGGTGCAGAGCATTGATCTGATCAAGATCCCCATTGTCAATGAACAGCCGGATCTTGCCAATTTCACCGTTGTCCCGAATATGCCCATGCTCCATTGGCAGGGCGAATATTCGGTGGTGTTCGGCAACGGCATCATGCCCAATACGGTGGAAGCGGGCGTGTCGGAGGAGATGGCGGATGGGTACATCTACGTCTACGGCTACCGCATGAGCAGCGATTATCACAGCGAACTGCTGGTGGCGCGCGTGCTGCCGGAGGACTTTGAAAACGGCAAAAAATGGCGCTATTGGAACGGCGCAGAGTGGGTCGCGAATATTCGGGAGGTCAACAACGAAAAAGCGGTAATCATGCCCAATCCCGTTTCCAACGAGGCGAGCGTGACCCCCATCGAGAGCGGCATCTACGCAGGCAAATACATGGCGGTGTACTGCCGCAGCGGTCAAAACCGCACGATGGAATACGCGATTGCGGATACGCCGGTCGGTCCGTTCAGCGAAGGCGTTGCCTTCTTTGACGCGCCCGAAGCGGAGGACTATCCGCTGCGCACCTATTCCTACAACGCGAAGGCGCATCCGCATCTGTCCTCCGAGGGACATCTGCTGGTCACGTATAATGTCAACAACCCCGACATGTGGTCGGCGACCAACCAATTGTATCGTTCGCGCTGGCTGGAGATTGATCTGAACACGCTGGCGGCGGAGCCTGTGCTGGGCGACGTGTCGTCGCATCAGCCGACCTCGGCGAGCGGGTTCATCGACAACGACAGCGCGCCGCGCTATGGGGCGGACGGCGGCTACTGGCAGCATTCGTGGCGGGACGATACCAAAGGCGATAAATGGCTGCAAATCGATCTCGGCAGCGTGAAATATGTGCGCCGATATATCCTGCGCAACGCGGGCTGGGGCGACGGCAAAGCGTCGGCGCTGAACACCCGCGATTGGGTTTTCCAAGTCAGTCTCGACGGCAAAACGTGGACGGATGTGGACGCGGTGAACGGCAACACGGCGGACAAGGTGGTGCGCGATTTCGACGAAGCGCCCGCCCGCTATGTGCGGTTGTATATCACGAACCCCTCGCAGGACGGCACCGATCGGGCGACGGTCACGTCGATCGAGGTGTACGGCACGCCCATTTCCGTGAAGAAGGATACCCGCGTCGATGTGGCGCGCGGCAAAACCGTCACCGTCAGCGGCGGGGAGGACACCGCGGCGCTGTTGGTAAACGGTCAATATGACAGCATTCGCGATCGTTGGATGGATACCACGAGCGGCGACAAATGGGCGGTTGTGGATCTCGACGGCAGCTATACGATCAGCAAATATGTGGTTCGCCACGCGGGTGTGCGGGAGGAAACCTACCTGAACACCAACGCGTTCCAGTTACAGGCGAGCGACGACGGCAGCACGTGGCGGGACATCGATGAGGTGCCCTACAATATGCACAACGTGACCGAGCGGGAGGTGACGCCGTTCACGGCGCGGTATGTGCGGCTGTACATCACCAAACCCACCTTGTCGAATGTCGATGTGGCACGCGTGTACAGTCTGGAGCTTTACAGCGACCTCGATCCGGACAATGGGTGGTGGAAGCTGGACGAGACGGACGGCACGACGGCAAAAGACGCGATCGGCGGCTTTGACGCACAGGTGCAGGGCGACGCGGCATGGAGCGCGGACGGGCTGACCTTTGCCGGCACAAACGGCATCGCGATTGCGGAGAACTACACGAAGCCGACGACGACCGCCACCTATGCGGCGTGGGTGACAGCCAAGGAACTGACCGCGTGGGGCACGATTCTCAAAAACTGGGGCGTAGACAAGCACGGTCAAATCAGTTTGGGACTTTCGGAGGACGGCAGACATTTGGAAGCGGACGTCACGCAGACGGACGGCACGATCGTGCGGGTGCATGACGACGCGGTTTTCCCCGTCGATCAGCGGGTACATGTGGCGCTGACGGCGGACGGCAAAACGCTGACTTTGTATAAAAACGGCGTTTCCGTGGCGAGCGCCGCCTATAACGGTACGCTGAAAGCCACGGGTTATGATGCGCTCGGCATCGGCGCGAAACCGAACGACGCGGGCACGGCCGCGGCGGAAAGCAGCGCCGGTTACTGGAACGGCACGATTGCGGATGTGCGTGTGTACAGCCGTGCGCTCAGCGCGGGGGAATTGCAGGAGCTGATCGGTCGTCCCGTCGAGGTGGAGGAGATCGCCGACCGCCACGTGTACGTGGGCGATACGCTCGAGGATGTCGCGCTGCCCGCCACAGTGCAGGTGACCTACAGCAGCGGCGAAGTGAAACAATTTGCCGTGACATGGGACACCGCCGCACTTGACTTGACGCGTGTAGGCGTATATACTGTTAAAGGAACATATAACAGCACGGCGACCTGCTCGGCGACGATCCACGTGCGCGGCGCCCATAACGCGCCCGACATCGCGTGGTGGAAGCTGAATGAGACCGAGGGCGACACGGCGGCAAACGCGGTGTACGGCGGCACAGAGATGTCGCTGCTGTACGGCGCGTCGTGGGAATCCGGCAAATTCGGAAACGGGCTGGCGTTCCGCAATGGCTTTGCGATGGCGGCGGATTACACGAAACCGACCGAAACCGCCACCTATTCGGCGTGGATTTACATGAACGACTACACCACCTACGGCACGGTGCTCAAAAACTGGGGCGTGGATCGGCACGGGCAAATCAGTCTCGGCTTGTTGGAATCGGGCGGTCAGATGGGGGTGACATTCACGCAGGCAAACGGCGGTTACGCGTCTGTCACCGATGCGAAACCCTTCCCGCTGAAACAATGGACGTTGGTCACGGCGGTGGCGGACGGCGAAAACATTGTGCTGTATATCAACGATCAAGAGGTGGGGCGCACCTCGTATGACGGGACGCTGAAGGCAAGCGGGTATGCGCCGCTCGGCATCGGCGCGAAACCGAACGACAGCGGCACCGGTGTGGCGTCCAGCTCGCAGGGCTATCTCGACGGCTGCATTGACGATGTGCGCATCTATAGCTGGGATCTGACCGCCGAGGATGTGGCGAAGCTGTACAACGCGACCAACGACGACGGCGCGGTGCAACCGCCCGTCGAGACCGTGACATACGGCGATGTGAACAGGGACGGTCGTGTGGATTCCAGCGATGCGCGTATGGCGCTGCAGGCGGCTGTGAGCAAGCTGACATTGGATGAAAAGCAAAAGCAGGCGGCGGATGTGGATGGCGGCAGTACGATCGATTCCACCGATGCGCGCTATATCCTGCAATACGCCGTTCAGAAGATCGCGGCGTTTCCGGTAGAGCAATAAACCGAAAGAGGTGCGGATATGAACGGGCTGAACCATCGGGATATGAGCGAAACCAATAAATATGTGTTGCTGAAGTATCTAGCGACTCATCAGCAGTTGTCGCGTTTGGATCTGAGCCGTTTGACCGGACTGAGCAAAATGACGATCACGGCGATCATCGGCGAATATTTGGAAAAAGGCATTGTGCGGGAGTGCGGGCAGTCGGTCTCCACCGGCGGGCGCAAGGCGACGCTGTTGGAGATCGACCCCACCGCTTTGTTGACATTGGGTATCTGTATCGGGCGCGAGTACATGCAGGTCGGCATCGTCAATCTGCGCGGCAACGTGCTGGACGAGGAGACCGTACCGTTTTCGTCCATCGGCAGCACGGCGGATTTTCTGAACAGCCTGTTTTATCTGTGCGACCGGATGCTCGAACGCCCGTATCACGACCGTATTTGGGGGATGGGCGTGTCCTGCGCAGGACCGTTGTCCATCCGCCAAGGCAAGGTGTTGAATCCGCCTGATTTTCACCACATTCACGATGTGGAGATCGTGGCGGAACTGCAAAACCGCTATGCGCTGCCGACCTATCTGCAAAACGACATGTGTGTGGCGGCGTTGGCGGAAGCGTATTTCGGGCACGGGCAGAGTTATCGGGATTTCTTGTATGTCGGCGTGGGCGCGGGCATCGGCGGCGGCGTGATTCTGGATCAGAAGCTGTACACCGGCGCGGTGGGACTGGCGGGCGCGATCGGGCATTCGATCGTGGAGCGGGACGGAATGCCTTGCGAATGCGGACAGCGCGGCTGTCTGGAGCAATATGCGAGCACGAAGGCGGTGCTGCAATGGGCGAGAGAGCAGTCCGGCAACGCGTCGCTGTCGTGGATGGAGCTGGCCAACGGCGCGGAGATGGGCGACGACCTGTCGCTGCGGGCGCTTGACCGCATGACGGATTATCTCAGCATGGCGCTGATCAACGCGCAGATCGTGCTGGACATGCCGTGCGTCATCCTCGGCGGCGAGCTGTATCGCGCCAAATCCTATGTGGTGGAACGGATGCGGGAAAAGATGCAGGACCCGTGTCTGCAATGGGTCAGCCGCCGGAAAGTGCAGGTGGAGGGCTCCAGCTTTGTCGGCAACGCCGCGTTTATCGGCACGACCGTGCTGGTGATGGAAAACAATTTGGAGCCGGGCAGATAATACGGAAAGGCGATCATGATGGCGGTCAAGGAGATTTTTTGTATTGTTCACAGCCATTTGGATGTGGGCTATACCCATCCTCAAGGAATGCTGCTGCATTTGCAGGAGGACTATATCGAGCAGGCGCTGGATCTGTGTCTGCGGACAGAAAACTATCCGGAGGAAGCGCGTTTTCGCTGGACATGTGAGGCGAGCGAGCCGGTGGAACGGTGGCTGACGACCGCCGAGCCGTCGCGCGCGGCGCTGTTTCGCCGTCTTGTCAAAGAGGGGCGTATCAGCGTGACCGCGCTGCCCATGCACACGACCCCGAGTATTTCCACCGCGCAGCTCATCCACGCGCTCGGGCGGCTGGATCGTCTGCGGGAACTGACAGGCAGTGCCGTCACCTGCGCGATCAATCACGATGTCAACGGGCAGCCGTGGACGCTGGCACCGCTGCTGTTGGACGCGGGCGTGGCGTTTTACATGACCGGCGTCAACATCCATATGGGCGGCGTCCCGCTGCCGCGTCCCCGCGCGTTTCGCTGGGAAACGCCGGACGGACGCGCCCTGCCCGCCTTTGTGGGGGAGCATTATTCGCTGTTCAGCCAGTTTTTCTTTACAGAGCAAAACAACACGGCGCTGATGCACGGCGGCATTGAGGAGTATCTTCGGCGGCTGGCGGATACCGATTGGCCGTATGATTTTGCGGTGCTGACCGCCACCAATCCGCCGCTGTACGACAACAACAGCCCCGATAGCAACCTGCCGGAGCTGATCGCCCGTTATAATGCGGAGGGGCATCCGTACACCGTCCGTTTTGCCACGCCGGAATACTTGTGGGAACGCTTGCAGGCGGCGGGCGTCGAACGCATGGCGGCACATCGCGGCGATTGGACGGATTATTGGAATTTCGGCAGCGGCAGCACGGCGCGGGAGAGCAAGATCGCCCGCCGCGCCGAACGGTTGCTGCAAAAAACCGATGCTATGGCGGCGGTGTTCGGTGATACGCCGCGGGAACGGGCGATTGCGGACGAAGCCTACCATGCGGCGCTTCTGTTTGATGAGCACACATGGGGCGCGGCGGATTCGGTGAACGCGCCCGACCGCGAGGAAAGCGCGGCGCAACTGATCACCAAAAAAAGCTACGCCTATGCCGCTGCGGACACCGCCGCGTATCTGTTGGCGCGGCAGACCGAGCGACTGGCGGGCAACGCGCCGCAGGCGGATGCGCTGGACGGGGTGCTGCTTGTCAATCCGAACGGGTTTTCGGTGTTGCACGAGGTGCGGATGCCGTCGGCGTATACGCAGGCGGGACGCACGCTGGCGGCAATGCGCGCCAAGGATTTTCTGCCGTATGACGAGGCAAACGGCGAAACGCGGGCGCTGGGCTGGGCGGAGGTGCCGCCCTACAGCGTGCGTCGGCTGCCTTTTTCGGCGCTCACGCCGGAAAACGGGCGGATGGAGATTGGCGACGATGTGCTGCAAACGCCGTTTTACACAGTGCGACTGGCGCATGAGACCGGGCGGATCGTGCAGATTGTCCACCGCGAAAGCGGTCGTCCGCTGTTTGATGAGGACAGCCCGTGGGGCGTGTTCGGATTGGTGCGGGAACGCATTGATCCTGCCAAAAATCCGGTGCATCGGCGCACGATTTTCCCGCGCGATGTCGATCTGGGCAACCGCAACATCAGCCAGTGGAACACCTCATGGGCGGCGCAGTACGATCTGCCGTCGCATGTGCGGCTGGCGGAAACCGTGTGCGAAAACGGCAATTTTACCTTGATGTATGATCTGTCCGCGTTCGGCTGGCCGTCCTGTCGTCAGCGCGTGACCTTCTCCATGAAACACGATCGCATCTTGCTGGATCTGGATTTTGTCAAGCCGGAGGACACCGCGCCGCACGCGCTGTATTGTGCGCTTCCGCTGCGTCTGGCGGCGGACTGGCAATGCGTGTACGACACCGCCGACAGTTTCGTGCGGTTGGACGACGATCAGCTCGGCACGGTCTGCCGCGATTGGGTGACGGTGGACAAGACGGTGTCGATGTTCGACGCGCAGGGCGGTGTGACGCTGGCGTGCCCCGACGCCCCGTTGGTACAGGCGGGCGGTTTCCACTTCGGGCGGGAGCAGCACCGCATCCCGCGGCGGCAGAATCCGCTGCTGTTGGCGTGGCCGCTGAACAATTACTGGGACACGAATTTTGCCGCTTCGCAGAGCGGGCGGATCACCTTGCATTACGAACTGCGCGCGTTTTCGCGTTTTGCGCCGGAAGAGGCGTTTGAAACGGGTATGCTCGCCGCCGGCGCTTGTGTGCAGGGGTGTGCGGAGCACATCGACGCGCCGTCGCTGACGACGTGGTTTACCTGCGACAGCAGGACGGCGTATCCCATCCTGATTCGTCCCACCGACACGGCGGGGCAGATGCAGTTGGTTTTCAAGAATTTTGCCGATGCGCCGTGCCGCACGGTCGTGACCGACCGAACGGGGCGTTTGCGCGCGGCGACGGTCGTCGATCTTTTGGGGCACGCGCGCGAGCCGCTTGCGGTGACGACCGACAGCTTTACGGTAGAGATGCCGCCGAACGCCTTGGTGTTCGTGGCGGTAGATCATAGACAATCATAACAACTAAAGGAGAGATGAAACATGAGGTGTGTCAGACGCGGTTTGGCGACGGTGCTGTGCGCGGGGATGCTGGCGACGGCGATCCCGGTGAGCAGTGTGGCGGCGCTGCCGGAGGATGACGAATGGAAGGAGTTGAGCGGTGTGCTGGAAACCATCTACGGCGAATGGAACGATACGACTTATGCGGGTCTGTTTTCCAATCAGATTCCGGACACCGCCCTGCTCGGCAACGGCGATATCGGCGTTGCTTCCGGTGGCGACGAAGTGTCCAAGACGTTCTATATTTCCAAGAGCGATTTTTGGCAGTAC
>CAJKXG010000046.1 GCA_905203795.1 uncultured Oscillospiraceae bacterium
CGGCTGCTGCCGCCGCTGAACATTACCGACGACGAGCTGGAACGCGGACTGGATATTCTGGAATCCGTGCTGACAAAGCTGTAACGAATACGAGAAAGGGCGTTATATATGAAACATCTGCTGAAAATGATGGATCTGTCCACCGAGGAGATCATCGACATCCTGAACCTCGCCGATCAGCTCAAATACGAGCTGAAACACGGCATCGAGCACAAGCTGCTGGCGGGCAAGACACTGGGCATGATCTTCCAGAAATCCTCCACCCGCACCCGCGTTTCGTTTGAGACCGGCATCTATCAGCTCGGCGGCTACGGCTTGTTCCTGTCCTCCCGCGACCTGCAAATCGGGCGCGGCGAGCCGGTCGAGGACACCGCCCGCGTGCTGTCGCGGTATCTCGACGGCATCATGATCCGCACATTTGATCAGGAGGAAGTGGAGTCGCTCGCCAATATCGGTTCGATCCCCGTCATCAACGGGCTGACCGATTTCTGCCACCCCTGCCAGATTCTCGCCGATCTGATGACGGTGCGGGAGCACAAGGGCGCGCTGGAGGGGCTGAACATGTGCTATATCGGCGACGGCAACAACATGGCGAACTCGCTGATCGTCGGCTGCCTGAAGGTCGGCATGCATGTGTCCATTGCCTGCCCCGACAACTACCGTCCCGATCCGTCGGTGCTGGCGTTTGCCGCAGCCTACGGCGACAAGTTCTTCCTGACGAACAAGCCCGCCGAAGCGGCCAAGGACGCGGATGTGATCTTCACCGACGTGTGGGCGTCGATGGGACAGGAGGGCGAAGCCGCCGAGCGCCGTGTGGCGTTCGAGGGCTACCAAGTCAACGCGGAGCTGATGGCGTTGGCGCACGGCGACTGCATGGTACAGCATTGCCTGCCCGCGCATCGCGGCGAAGAGATCACGGCGGATGTGTTTGAAGCGCACGCGGACGAGATTTTCGACGAAGCGGAAAATCGCCTGCACGCGCAAAAAGCCGTCATGGTCACGTTGATGAAGGACTGACGCCTTTTTTCAAGAGCTGCAACCGTTTGGTCGCGGCTCTTTTTTGTCAAAATTTTCCTCTTTCGATTGCCAATTCCGCCAGAAACAATTCAAGAGAAACGAAAAACTGGGTAAATAGTTTTCCCGCGCGGTGGAACAGTAAAAGCGTTCCCCGCAGCTTTCGCAAACGCGATCATATAAAATAAGGATTGGGTATCAAAGATGAAAAAAACATGGAAAATTGTATGCGCGGCGCTGACGCCGCTGTGCATAGGTCTGCAAATCGTCATCTCGTATTTTTCCGCCTCCCTGCCCGCACAATTCAACGCCGTGGAGGGCGCGCCGCTGTCGCTGAACGGCATGATCCGTCTGGAAGAGCCGCCGCACGACGCGACTGTGACGTCTGCCGCCGCCCGCACCGCCGGCAACAGCTATACCGCGTCGCTCAAGCTGTTCGGCGTGTTTCCCGTCAAGGACGTGGATATCAAAGTCATCGACGCGCAAATGGTGGTGCCGTGCGGCACGCCGTTCGGCATCAAAATGTTCACCGACGGCGTGCTGGTGGTGGGCACTTCCGAAGTGGACACCGCCGCCGGCGCGTATGACCCCGCCAAAAGCGCCGGCATCAAGCTGGGCGATGTGATCGTCAAGATCGACGGCGAGACCGTCAACACCAAGGAACAGGTGGCGGCGCATGTCAAAAACTCCGGCGGCAAGCCGCTCACCTTCCGCATCCGCCGCGACAACCTGACCTTCGACGTACGCTTCACACCCGCCCGCTCGGTCACCGAAAACTGCTACAAAGCCGGTATGTGGGTGCGCGACAGCTCCGCCGGCATCGGCACGCTGACGTTTTATGTCCCCGCCAGCGGTGTCTATGCCGGACTGGGACATCCTGTCTGCGATGTGGACACCGGGGAAGCACTGCCCATTTCCGGCGGCGAGATCGTCCCCGCCTGCATCTACAACGTGACCAAGGGCGTCAGCGGCGATCCCGGCGAACTACGCGGCGGCTTTGACGAAGGCACGTTGGGCGAACTATCCGTCAATGGCGAAACAGGCGTTTACGGCAGGCTGACCCACCGCCCTGCGGAAGGAGAAGCGGTGGAGATCGCCATGAAGCAACAGGTCAAAAGCGGGTATGCCCAAGTGCTGTGCACCGTGGACGGCACCGAACCGCAGCTTTACGATGTGCGCATCGATCAGATCCGCTACAACGATTCCACCCCCAGCCGCAACATGGTGGTCACCATTACCGACGAGCGGCTGCTCGCTGTCACCGGCGGCATCGTACAGGGCATGAGCGGTTCGCCGCTGTTGCAGGACGGGCGGCTGATCGGCGCGATCACGCACGTCTTTGTCAACGAACCAGCCAAAGGATATGCGATTTTTGCCGAAAATATGCTGAAAACGGCGACGTCCCTGTCGGAATCCGCCGCCCAACCCGCCGCCTGACCATTTCCCGCTATTTCTCGCCGTCCACCGACACGGCCGCAAAAGTTTTTTCCAAAAATTGGAAAAAACTTTGCCGTTTCCTCTTGCAATAATTCCCAAAATATGGTAATCTATTGTTGCCGGCGTAGGGATTTCCTATTTGTATGTCAGAAACGGCGACACTATAGAAAATAAAGAGGAGATATCGGTTATGGAGAAGAAACTGCGGGTCATTGTGGCGGATACGGGCGAGCATTTCGGGCAGCCGTGCGCGGCTATCATGCGAGAGCATGGGTTAGAGGTGGATTTGGTGGAGAAGGACGGACGCAAGCTGGTGGATCGCATCGCGGCACTGCGTCCCGACGCGGTGGTGATGGATTTCTTCCTGCCGCAATTGGACGCGGTCGGCGTGATGGAGCAGGTGCGCGCCACACACCCTGTAAAACTGCCGCTGTTTATGGTCATGTCCGGCTTTGACAACGCGCATATCGAACGGGACGCCATGCTGGGCGGCGCGGATTACTATTTTCTCAAGCCCTTCAACGCACACGACATGTCCGAGCGCATTCTCGCCGTGTGCGGTCAAAACGCACTGGAGATGCCCCGCCGCACCGGTGTGGTCGCCGCCGCGACCGGCAATCTCGAAATGCGCGTAACCGATATCATCCATCAGATCGGCGTACCCGCGCACATCAAGGGATACCAGTACCTGCGCGACGCCATTTTAATGTCGATCGAGGATGAAAGCATCATCAACGCCGTGACCAAGCGGCTGTATCCCACTGTGGCAAAAAAGCACGCCACCACCTCTTCCCGCGTGGAACGTGCCATCCGTCACGCCATCGAGGTGGCATGGGATCGCGGCGACGTGGATGTGCTCAACTCGTATTTCGGTTACACCATCCACAACGGACGCGGCAAGCCCACCAACAGTGAGTTCATCGCCATGATCGCGGACAAATTTCGCCTACAACTGAAGATCGGCTAAAAACCCTGCACCCATTCCCCTCCCCCGCCGTATACTGGCACTAGGGAGGTGAGTGAGATGTGCTTTAATCGTTGCTCCATTCTGATCATCCTGGTACTGATCTGGCTGTTGTCGGAAGACGATGATTGCGATTGCGATCACGACTGCGACCGTGGCTGTGATCGTGATCGTGACCGCGGCTGTGATCGCGGCTGCGACCGTGACCGCCGGGATGACGGTTGCGGCTGTGGCGCGGCGGTGCGTGCCGAAGAGCGTTTTGGCAATCGCCAAAACGGCTGCGGCTGCGGCTGCTAAGCTGCCGACGCATCCTGCCAAAGGGGGTACATTCCGAAAGGAATGTCCCCGTTACTCTTTATTCATGTTCCTTGCAGGACATCGTTTCGACTTCCAGCCGCAGCACCGTGACAGCGCTCACCATGTTGTCGTCGAACGTCCAATCCGCGCGGTCGCTGTAATGCGCCATGAGGCACTGCAACGCCGCCCGTTTTTGTGCGACGTCGGTCACGGTCGTCACCGTTCCCACCCCGATAACGCTTTGAAACGCGTAGGCATACCCGCACGCCGTCCCCGCCGCGTGCAGCGCATGTCCCGTATCCAGCTCAAATCCGACGCGCGGATGACGGCGAAGGAGCGCCAGCTTGCGTCCTTCCGCCGCCCCGTGAAAATAAAACACCGCGCGCCCGTCCTCATACGTGAAGCCGAAATTCAGCGGCACGATATACGGCGCTTCCTCATCGGACAACGCCAGCCGACAGCAATCGCAGCGGCAGATGATCGCGTCGATCTTGTCACGGTCGGTGATCTCTCTGTCTGTCCGACGCATGTGCATCACTCTTTCTTTTTCAGTTTATGTTTGCCGGTTTCATCGACGATGTAGGTGTTTTCCAGTTGCGAGATCAAGCTCCCCTTCATCGCGTCGATGTACGCGCGGCGAAGCAACTGGCGTTCCTGCTGCTGTTCCGGTGTCAACCCCTCCGGCAAGCGGGACAGGCGTGTCAGCTCATTGATGCGCGCGATCTGCTCCTGCGTGATCATAGGCGCTCCCCTTTTCTGTGGGACAACAGCCACTCGTACAGATCCTCGCGGCGATACGCCTCCGTCCAGCAGTCATGTCCGTAGCCTTCATAAATCGTCAGCCGCGCCTGTCCGCCCGATTGCGTGAGCCGCTCGACCATACGCTCGCTCTCGCCCACCGGCACCGTTTCGTCCGCGTCGCCGTGGAACGCCCAGACCGGCACCTCGCGCAGATTGCCCGCACACCAGCAGATGCCGGTGCCACACATCGGCGCGATCGCGGCAAACCGCTTCGGCGCCGCCATGCCCCACATCCATGTGCCCGTGCCGCCCATGCTGAGCCCCGTCAGATAGACGCGGGCGGGGTCGATGCGCCAATCGCGAAGCAGCTCGTCCAGCCAACTGTTCAGCGTTTCGGTGTAGCATGCCCAAAATTGCTGCCCGTCAATCTGCGGTGCGGCGATCAAAAACGGGAAGGACGCGCCCTCCTGCACCCGCCGCAGCGGTCCGTGGCGAAACACGCCCGCCAGATCCTGTCCGCGCTCCCCCGCACCGTGCAGGAAAATGAGCAGCGGCCATTGTTTGTCCGCCGCGGCGTCGTAGTCGTCCGGCGTATACAGCGCATACGGCAGCGGTGCGCGCGACAGTGCGGTCGGCTGCATGGTTGTTTTCTGAATCATATCGTTCCCCATCCTTTATCAAATCGTCCGTCTGTATCATATCATATCCGTCCGCTCTTGTCCAGTGGATGGTAATTACGCAAAGGAACGCTGTCTTGCGCCGACAATATACGGCCTGCTGCCATGAAAAGTTACAAGCCTGTAACCATTCAGCAGCAAAGGTTACAAAACTGTAACCGAATTGTAACCCTTTTGTTGTTGTTTTGTTCGACAAGATGCGCTATACTGAAAGCAGAAAAAGACGAGAGAACACCGCGAAAAAGCGCGGGAATTCTCCCGCAAGAAAGGGGTATTTTTATGAAGAGATTTTGGAAACCCATGACCATGGTGCTGGCGATCGCCCTGACGCTGTGCGTGCTGCTGACCGCTTGCGGCAAGAAAACCGACTCCCCCGCTTCGGCGGATAAGCCGACCGAACCCACCACCACGACCACGACTGCCGCACCCACCACCACGACCAAAGCACCCGAAACCACGACCGCACCGACCGAGCCGGAACAGCCGGACGCGCCCGAGACGCCGGATGAGCCGGAACAGCCGGAACAACCGGAACAGCCGGGCACCCCCGACACACCGGATGAGCCGGAGACCCCCTCCGCAAACAGCGTGGCGGCGTTGGCGCAGGAGCAGATCGGCAAACCGTTCGTGTACGGCAAAGCCGGTCCCGACGAATTTGACAATTCCGGTCTTGCCTACTACTGCCTGACGAAAAACGGCATCTCCGTCCCCCGCCGCACCGGCGAACAATTCCGCGGCGGCACAGCGATCGCCGAAAGTGACCTGACCGCAGGCGACCTCGTATTCTACTGGATGGAAACCGAAGGCGCGGCGCAGTATGTCGGCGTCTATATCGGCGACGGGAAATTTGTCGCCGCCAACAATGAGGACAATCCGGTACGCACCTATGACATGTCCATGCCGTATTTCCAGGCTCGTTTTGTCGGAGCCGTTCGATACAATTAAGTGTGCCATTTTCTCCTCACACTTCACAGCAAAGAGCCGTCGGGACTTCCCGGCGGCTTTTTGCTTGGTTGCTTTTTCGCACCCGTTATTGTATAATCAAAGCAAACAACCGAAACAAGCGAGGAAACGGGTATGAAATTTTTTCATCTGTCCGACCTGCATCTCGGCAAGCGGGTCAACGAATTTTCCATGCTGGAGGAACAGATTGACATATTGGACACGATTTTGCGCATGGCGGAGGAAGAACAGCCGGACGGCGTGCTCATCGCCGGCGATATCTACGACAAGACCGTACCGACCGCCGAGGCGGTACAGGTCTTTGACGACTTTCTGTGCCGTTTGTCCGCGACCGGCACGCGTGTTTTTCTCATCAGCGGCAACCACGATTCGGCGGAGCGCATCGCCTTCGGCGGGCGGCTGATGAACACACGCGGCGTGTATGTCTCCCCCGTGTACAACGGCGACGTCGCGCCGATCACGCTACGGGACGAACACGGCGAGGTGGATGTGTTCCTGCTGCCCTTTCTCAAACCCGCGAACGTCCGCCGCTGGTATCCGGACGAGGATACTTCCTCCTACACGGCGGCGCTGCGCACGGCGATCTCCCACATGCCGATCCGCCCCGACGTGCGCAGTGTGCTGGTGACCCACCAGTTCGTGACCGGCGCGACGACATGCGAGTCGGAGGTGAGTGTCGGCGGGAGCGACAACGTGGACGCGGCGGTGTTTGCGCCGTTTGACTATGTGGCGCTGGGGCATATCCACGGTCCGCAGCGCGCAGCGGACAACGCGCGCTATTGCGGTTCGCCGCTGAAATATTCTTTTTCGGAGGTCGCTCATCAAAAATCCGTCACGGTAGCGGAGCTGCCCGCCAAGGGCGCGCTCACCCTGCGCACCCTGCCGCTGACCCCGCTGCACGACATGGCGAAACTGCGCGGCACGTATGACGAATTGATGGACAGGCGGCGGTATCAGCAGTACAACACCGCCGATTATCTGCACATCACCCTCACCGACGAAGAGGATGTGCCGGACGCGATCGGACGGCTTCGGGCGGTGTATCCGCGCATCATGAAGCTGGATTACGACAACCAGCGCACCCGCGCCGCCAACGAGTTGACGCCGATGGAGCAGCCGGAACAGCGGTCGCCGCTGGCGGTGCTGGAGGAACTGTACGAAAAGCAAAACGGACAGCCGCTGTCCGAGGAACAGCGGACGTTTGCCGAGGGCTTGATCGAAGAAATCTGGGGAGGATGCGCATGAGACCGCTGAAATTGATCCTGTCCGCATTCGGACCGTATGCGGGCGAAGCCACGCTGGAATTGGACAAGCTGGGGACAAGCGGTCTGTACCTGATCACCGGCGACACCGGCGCGGGCAAAACCACCATTTTCGATGCGATCACCTTTGCCCTGTACGGTCAGGCGAGCGGCGGCAACCGTGCCGCGTCCATGCTGCGCAGCCAATACGCCGCCGCAGATACTCCCACGTTCGCGGAGCTGACCTTTGCGTATCGCGGCGAGATTTATACCGTCCGCCGCAATCCCGACTACCTCCGCCCTGCCAAACGCGGCAGCAAGCTGGTTTTACAAAGCGCCGATGCGTGCCTGACCTATCCCGACGGGCGGGTGGTCACCCGCGTGCAGGAGGTGACGCGGGCAGTGGAGACGCTGCTTGGCATCGACGGCAAACAGTTTACGCAGATCGCCATGCTGGCGCAGGGGGATTTTCTCAAACTGCTGTTTGCCTCCACCGAGGAGCGGCAGGGCATTTTTCGCCATATTTTCAAGACCGCGCCCTATCGGCAATTGCAGGAGCGGCTGAAAAGCGCGGTGAGCGACAGCAACGCCGTGTGCACCCGTCTGCGGGACAGCGTGCGCCAGTACATCGGCGGCGTGATCGGCGACGAGAAAACAACCGCGCAATTGCAAGCCGCGCAGGACGGCAACCTGACCATGGAGGACACGGTCGCACTGATCGAAGAACTGATCGCGCAGGATACGGCGGCGGAGCAAGCGCTGGCGGACGCGCTGACCGCCGATAAAGCGGCGTTGACAGCGGTGCAGAATCAGTTGGATCAGGCGGCGGAACGCACCGCCCTACAGCAACAACTGGCAGCCGCCGAAACGCGTCAGGTGGCGCTGAAGCAGCAACACGACGCTGACGCCGCCGCATTGGAAGCGGAGCAGGCGCGGCAGTCGGAGCGCGAGCAGTTGGCACGCGACATCGCCGTGGCACAAAGCCGCCTGCCCGACTATGCGCGTCTGGAACAATCCGCCCGCGCACTGGCGGCACAGCGCGCATTGCTGACAGAGAAAACGGCGGCGGTCGCGCGGCATCGGCAAGAACTGGCGGACGCGTCGCAGGAATGCAAG
>CAJKXG010000047.1 GCA_905203795.1 uncultured Oscillospiraceae bacterium
AAAGCCGGTGCGATGATCCTTCGCCAGCGTATACGGCATAAACACATACGAGCGGATCTGGCTGCCCCACGCGATCTGCGCCTGTGCGCCTTTGATATCTTCGATTTTATCCAAATGCTCGCGCTCTTTGATCTCGATCAGCTTGGATTTCAGCATGTTCATCGCCATATCGCGGTTCTGAAACTGGCTGCGTTCCGTCTGGCACGCGACGACGATCCCCGTCGGGATGTGTGTCAAACGAACGGCGGAGGAGGTTTTATTGATATGCTGACCGCCCGCACCGGACGAACGGAACACATCCATTTTAATATCCTCCGGACGAATATCGACCTGAATGGTGTCGTCCATTTCGGGAATGATCTCCAACGCGGCAAACGAGGTATGCCGCCGTCCCGACGCGTCGAACGGTGAAATGCGCACCAGCCGATGTACCCCCGCTTCTCCTTTGAGGAAGCCGTAGACGTTTTCGCCCTCGATCAGGATGCTGGCGCTTTTGAGTCCCGCTTCATCGCCGTCCAGATAGTCCAGCAGCTTATACGAATAGCCGTGCTTTTCCGCCCAGTGGGTGTACATGCGGTACAGCATGGACGCCCAATCCTGCGCCTCTGTGCCGCCCGCGCCCGCGTGGAACGTCAAAATCGCATTGCGGCTGTCGTATTCGCCGGTCAACAAGGTGGCAAGCCGCTGCTGCTCCAACGCAGCAGACACCTTTTCCACGCCGTCCGTGCATTCCTCCAGCAACGATTCATCGCCGTCCTCATTGGCGAGCTCGATCAGCGTCATCGTGTCGTGATAATCCGACAGCAGCCGTTCATAGGCTTCGATCTTGCCTTTGAGCAGCGCCGTCCGCTGCGTCACCTTTTGCGCCGCTTCCATATCGTCCCAAAATCCGTCGGCGGACGCACGCATGTCCAGTTCTTCCACTTCGCCCTTCATGCGATCCAGACCGATCGCATGCGCCAGATCCTGTATCTCCGGCAACAAGCCTTCCAAACGCAAAGACAATTCTTCAAATTGCAACATGGGTAAGCCAACCCTCCGTAAAAAAATCCTTAAGTAAGATTAGTATATCGGATTTACACGATAATGTAAAGTAAAATTTGTAAAAAAATTCTAAAACAGGGCTTGACGTGGCTTTTCGACCCTGTTATAATATTATAGCGTTCGTGTAAATCGAGCGCGGCAATTTTGCGGAATATGTCGTTTTACCGCAAAGCTGCTCCTTGCCCCTCTCGCAGACGGGGCCATCAG
Organism: uncultured Oscillospiraceae bacterium; assembly: GCA_905203795.1. Taxonomy (GTDB): domain Bacteria; phylum Bacillota; class Clostridia; order Oscillospirales; family Acutalibacteraceae; genus CAJKXG01. The sequence goes on from CAJKXG010000047.1 coordinate 1,252, forward strand.
ACCATAAGGAGGTGCAACCAACATGCCGACAGTCAAAGGTTCTTACGAGGCAGTCTTCGTCTTTTCCATGACGCTGGGCGAAGATGGCGTGGAAGCGATCAAGGAGAAGTTTCGTTCTCTGATCGAGCAAAACGCGGAAATCGGTGAGATCGACGAATGGGGCAAGCGCCGTCTGGCGTACCTCATCAACGACGAAGCCGAGGGCTTCTATGTGCTGTACAATTTCGTCAGCACGCCCGAATTCCCCGCTGAGCTGGAGCGTATCAGCAAGATCACCGACGGTGTTCTCCGTTCGATGGTCGTCCGCAAGGACAAATAAGGTTTGCGTATTTGTGTACGGTACAGGCGGTGTGAGCCTGTTGAATCAGACTCCTCAAAGGAAAGGAAGAATCGATTATGAACGTCGTTTGCCTGCTGGGTCGGCTGACCGCCGATCCCGAATTGCGATACACCCCCAATCAGGTGGCTGTCACCAGTTTCTCCCTCGCGGTCGATCGCACGTATCAGCCGAAGGGACAGGAACAGCGTCAGGCGGATTTTATCAATCTGGTCGCGTGGCGGCAAACGGCGGAATTTATCTGCCGGTTTTTCCACAAGGGTCAGCGCATTGCGATCCAAGGCTCGCTGCAATCCCGTCAGTACACGGATAAGGAAGGCAACAAGCGCACCGCCTACGAAGTTGTCGTAGACAACGCGTTCTTTGCCGAATCGAAAAACAGCGCCGGCCCGGGCAACGGGTACGGCAATCAGGGCTATGCGCCCGCCCCTCGTTTTGACGCGCCTGCACAGCAGCCGACGTACAACGAGGCTCAGCCCGCGTTCTCGACCGCTTCCGAAAACGATTTTGAGGAAATCGTGGGCGACGATCAGCTGCCGTTTTAAGGCGCTGATCCCCATTTTTTGAGTAAAGGAGGTCATTTCCATGGCCGAAAGAACCGAACGTCCCGAGCGCCCCGTGCGCAGCGCCCGCAAGGGTCGCCGCAAGGTGTGCAGCTTCTGCGTGGATAAGATCGATACCATCGATTACAAGGATGTCGCGCGTCTGCGCCGTTTCATGTCGGAGCGTGCAAAGATCCTGCCCCGTCGTGTGACCGGCACCTGCGCCCGTCATCAGAGAGAGCTGACCGTCGCGATCAAGCGCGCGCGTCAAATCGCTCTTCTCCCCTTTGTGAGCGACTGATCTCGTCATATCACAGAACAACCCGCGAACGGAAGTATTTCCTTCGCGGGTTATTTTTATCAGGCGATGTTTTCCTTGCATGTGCTCTGTATTTGCGGACATGATAAAAGCACCGATTTCAATTCAGGGCAAGGATGGGAAAACATGCGCGTATGGCGAAAATGCCGCAGCGGCATTCTGTTGTTTATTTTGGGCGGCTTGGCCTATAATATCATCGAAATTCTATGGCGCGGGTATACGCACTGGACGATGTTCTATGTGGGCGGCGCCTGTTTTCACTTGATCGGGCGGGTGCAGACACGCTGCCGCCATGTCAAACTGCTATGGCGGTGTTCCCTATGCTCGGTCGGCATCACGACCATCGAATTTCTCAGCGGATGTCTGGTCAACCTGCGCTGGAAGATGAACGTGTGGGATTACAGCGCCCTGCCGGTCAACGTGTTGGGACAAGTGTGTCTGCTGTACAGCGTGTTGTGGGGAATGCTCAGTATCATTGCCATGCCGCTGTACGACCGCTGCCGCTGTGCGCTGAAAAATCACGGCATATAGCAAACTGCCCGCTGTCTTGTGCAGACAGCGGGCAGTTTTGACAATACAATCAATATTTCTTTCTGGCAACGTAGCTGGTGTGCAGGTCGTGATGCGCCTTGTGCCCGCCAAAGCCGTCGGTATAATACTCCTCATACAGCTTTTTAATGACAGGCGATTCATGCGACTTGCGCAGCGCCATCGACGCGTCCTGATCGTACAGAACCTTCGCACGCAGTGCCTTGAGATCGGTGATATTGCGCACGGACATCGGCTGGATCGGCTGACCGCCGCCGTTGACACAGCCGCCCGGGCAACCCATGATCTCCACGAACGTCCAACCCTCGGGGTTGCCGTTCTTGATCTGATCCATGACGACTTTCGCCGCCGCCGCACCGCTGGCAACCGCCACCTTGACTTTGGCGCCGGAGATGTCCACCGTCGCCTGCTTCAGACCCGCCGTGCCGCGCACGTCGTGGAAATCCACCTCGGTGTTGTCCTTGCCGGTCAGCCAATCGTTGGCGGTACGCAACGCCGCTTCCATCACGCCGCCGGTCGCGCCGAAGATCACCCCTGCGCCGGTATCCTCACCGAGCGGGCTGTCAAATTCTTCGTCCGGCAATGCGGCAAACCGGAGACCCGCGCGTTCGATCATACGACCGAGTTCACGTGTCGTCAGAGCGATGTCCACATCCGGCCCGCCGCCGACTGATCGGGACGACCGATTTCAAATTTCTTCGCCGTACACGGCATCACCGACACGCTGACGATATCCTTCGGATCGATGCCCGCCTGCTGCGCGTAATAGGTCTTGATGACCGCGCCCGCCATCTGTTGCGGCGACTTGCAGGTGGAAAGATTTTCGAGCATATCCGGATAATAATACTCTGCAAATTTGACCCAGCCGGGCGAGCAGGATGTAACCATCGGCAGTACACCGCCGTTTTGCATCCGCTGCACCAGTTCATTGGCTTCCTCCACAATGGTGAGGTCGGCGGAGAAGTCGGTATCGAACACTTTGTCAAAACCGAGACGGCGCAGTGCCGCAACCATCTTGCCTTCCACATTCGTGCCGATCGGCATGCCGAAGCACTCGCCGAGCGCCGCACGAACCGACGGTGCGGTCTGCACCACCACGTGCTTGGTCGGGTCGGCCAACGCCGCCCACACCTTATCGGTGTCGTCTTTCTCGACCAATGCACCGGTCGGGCAGACAGCCGTGCACTGTCCGCAGGAAATGCAGGGCACATCCGACAGCGGACGCTCAAACGGTGACGCGATATGCGTATCAATACCACGATCGTTTGCGCCGATGACCGACACATACTGCTCTTTACACACCGCCACGCAGCGACGGCACAGAATGCACTTATTGTTATCGCGGATCAGGTGCGGAGCGGAGGTGTCCAACTCATAAGTCGGACGGAAGCCGTCGAAACGGCCGGTGTCCTCCACGCCGTAATCGCGGCACAGCTTTTGCAGCTCGCAATTGGTGGAACGGACACAGGACAGGCACTTTTTCTCGTGCGTAGACAGCATCAATTCCAGCGTCGTGCGGCGCGCCTTCTGCACCTTTTCGGTGTTGGTCTGAATCTCCATGCCCTCGGACACGGGGTACACACACGCCGTCACCAAACCGCGCGTCTGGGTGGCTTCCACCACGCAGATGCGGCAAGCGCCGATCTCGTTGATATCTTTCATGAAGCACAGCGTGGGAATCTCCACACCGGCGTAACGGGCTGCCTCCAGAATGGTGGAACCCTTGGGTACGCTGACAGCGATACCGTTTACTTTAACATTGACCATTTCCATTTCAGCGCACTCCTTTCTTATTTCTTCTCAATCGCGTCGAAGCGGCACTTCTCCATACACGCACCGCACTTGATGCACTTATCGGTGTCGATCTTGAACGGGCTGCGGATCTCGCCGGAGATGGCGCCGACAGGACATACACGCGAGCACGCGGAGCAGCCCTTGCACTTCTCGGGGTTGATCTCATAGTGGAGCATCGCCTTGCAGACGCCGGCAGGACATTTTTTGTCCACCACGTGCGCCACATATTCGTCGCGGAAGAAATGGAGTGTGGACAGCACCGGGTTCGGCGCCGTCTGACCGAGGCCGCACAGGGAGTTGGTCTTGATGTAGTTGCACAGTTCAACCATCGTATCGAGGTCTTCCAGCTTGCCCTGACCCTTGGTAATGCGGTCGAGGATCTCCAACAGGCGTTTCGTACCGACACGGCAGGGGGTGCACTTGCCGCAGGATTCGTCCACGGTGAATTCGAGGAAGAACTTCGCGATATCCACCATGCAGGTGTCCTCGTCCATGACGATCAGACCGCCGGAACCCATCATGCAGCCCAGCGCAATCAGGTTGTCATAGTCGATGGCGGTATCGATCAGGCTCGCGGGAATACAGCCGCCGGACGGGCCGCCGGTCTGCGCCGCTTTAAACTTCTTGCCGTTCGGGATGCCGCCGCCGATCTCCTCGACGATCTCACGCAGCGTGGTGCCCATCGGGATCTCGACCAGACCGGTATGTTTGATCTTGCCGCCCAGCGCAAACACCTTGGTGCCCTTGGATTTTTCCGTACCCATCGACGCGAACCAATCCGCGCCTTTCAGGATGATCTGCGGAATATTGGCAAAGGTCTCCACGTTGTTTTCCACTGTCGGGGACTGATACAGACCCTTGACAGCCGGATACGGCGGACGGGGACGCGGCTCGCCGCGGTTGCCTTCGATCGAAGTCATCAATGCGGTTTCCTCGCCGCACACAAACGCGCCGGCACCCAGACGGATTTCCAGATCGAAGTCGAAACCGGAACCGAACAGGTCTTTGCCGAGCAAGCCCGCCTCGCGTGCTTTATCAATGGCAATTTGCAGACGGCGCACCGCGATCGGGTACTCCGCACGGACATACACGAAGCCTTTGGTCGCGCCGATGGCATAGCCGGCGATCGCCATAGCTTCAATAATACAATGGGGATCGCCCTCCAGCACCGAACGATCCATGAACGCGCCGGGGTCGCCCTCGTCCGCGTTGCAGACGACATATTTCTGCGGGGCTTTGTTGGGAGCGGTCAGCGCCCATTTACGACCGGTCGGGAAACCGCCGCCGCCGCGTCCGCGCAGACCGGAATCGGTCACGATCTGAATGACCTGCTCGGGGGTGTATTCCGTCAGACATTTGGCAAGCGCCTGATACCCGTCGTTGGCGATGTATTCCTCCAGCGACTCAGGGTCGATGACGCCGCAGTTGCGCAGTGCCACACGCACTTGCTTTTTGTAGAAATCGGTCTCCTTGAGCGATTTGACCTCGTTGCCCTTATCGACGGTCTCATCATACAGCAGACGGGTCACGATACGACCCTTCAGCAGATGCTCCGACACAATTTCGGGGATATCCTCCGCCTGTACGCGGGAATAGAAACAGCCCTCGGGATACACGATCATGATCGGACCGAGTGCGCACAAACCGAAGCAGCCGGTCTTGACGACCTTAACTTCTTCGGTCAAACCGTTGGCAGCGATTTCTTTTTCCAACGCCTCAATGATCTGCTGACTATGAGACGAGGTACAGCCGGTACCGCCGCAAACCAAAACATGTGAACGATACATGGGTTTGATTCCTCCTATTTTACTTCATCAGGTTTCCGACGGTATACTCCGCGACCGGATTGCCGTTGACCACATGATCCGCCACAATGCGCGCTACCTTGTCGGGGGTGATTTTGCCGTATGTAACCTTTTCTTTGCCGGGGGCGATAACCTCCACGATCGGCTCAAACTGGCACATGCCGATGCAGCCGGTCTGCACCACCGTCACGTTGTCCAAATGCCGTTTGGCGATCTCGTCCACAAACGCATTCAGCACCGGACGCGCACCGGCGGCAATGCCGCAGGTCGCCATGCCGACGACTACGCGAATCGCATCCTTTTGATCCTCACGAACGGTCATTTTTTCCCGAGCCTTGTCCCGAATGGCTTGCAGCTCTGCAATGGATTTCATAACCAATACCTCCTATATACCCGAATTTCTCAAATGCCTTATACTTATAATGTACTGCCCATCTCATCCGTGCTTTCACGCACATACGCTTCGATCCAATTGATCACGTCCGGTTCATCCAGCGGCACATCCTCCAGTTGCACGCGCAACTCGCGGGTGTCCAGTGTAAACCGCTTATCATCCACCGAAAAGCGATAGACGAAATCCAGCGAGGGATTCAGCCGGATCAGCGTGATCACCGTCCCGCACATATCTCCCAGCGGCATGCGGTCGATATGAGACAGACGGAAGGTCGCCGACACAGTCGTGCCCTGCCCGGGCGCGGTGTCGATCGTCAGATCGCCGTCCGCCATTTCCGCCGCCATGCGAAACAGCGGTACGCCCATGCCCACCTTTCGTGTGGTACGGGTCGTGTAAAACGGATCTCTCACCCGCGCCGCCTGTTCCGCCGTCATGCCGCAGCCGTTGTCGATAATGCGGATGGTCAATCGATCGGCAGCGGTGTCCGCCGCCACTTCCAACTCGATCAGAGACGCACCGGCAGAAATGGAATTCTGCGCGATATCCAGCACGTTCAGCGACAGTTCCCGCATAACATCAATCGGCGTATTTCGCCAGAATGCCGTCCACGTCGTCCACCGTCAGGCGACCGTACACTTCGTCGTTCACCGTCAGGACGGGGGCAAGACCGCACGCGCCGATGCAACGGCAGGCGGTCAGCGAAAAACGACCGTCCTCGGTGCATTCGTCCGCACCGATGCCCAGCTTTTCGGACAGCTTATTGAAGATATCGCCGGAGCCTTTGACATAACACGCCGTACCAAGGCAAACGGAGATATTGTGTTGACCCTTGGGAGACAGAGCAAATTGCGCATAGAAAGTCGCCACGCCGTACACCTTTTCCAGCGGCACGCCCATCCCCTCTGCGATCATTTCCTGCACTTCCATCGGCAGATAACCGTAAATTTCCTGTGCATCCTGCATCACCGCCATCAGACGGCTGCTGTCATGTTTATTGGCGTCGATGACAGCGCGCAGCTTTTGCTCCTGTTCCGGCGTTCCTTTGAACGGGAGCTTGCTGATTTTTTTCCGCATGTTGCCAGTTCCTCCTTGTAAAATAGGCTTTTACGCTCACGGCGTTATGCTCACGCCATATAGCGGACATCTAATTATAACATATCCTATACGTTTATTCCAGAGCTTTTTGTAAAAATTTTGAGATTTTTTGTTTTGTATTTGCGCATTTTCTTGTTTCTTCTCAAAAATTCTCGGATACTATTATCAATACAATGGATTCTGACAGAATGGCGTTTATTCTACCGGCAC
>CAJKXG010000048.1 GCA_905203795.1 uncultured Oscillospiraceae bacterium
CTCGGACGACGGCGCCGTGCGCTATTCGCTCAATATCTGCGCGATGGGGATGGACGCCGAGGTCGCGCACAGGATGGGGAAGTATAAGCATTGGCCGTTGGTCAGCGGATCGATGGCGTATCAACTGGCCATTTTGGATGTGTTTTGTCACCGCATCGGCTGTGATCTGACGGTGACGCTCGAAACCGAGGACGGACCGGTGACACGCACGGGTCGGTTTTTGTTTGCACTGGCGGCGTCGGGGCAATATTACGGCGGCGGGTATTGCGGCGCACCGCAGGCGCTTCCGCAGGACGAATTACTGGATTTTGTATTGATTGATTACATCCGCCGTCCGCAGATCCTGCAATTTTTGCCGAAATATAAAAAGGGCGCGCATTTGTCGATGCCGATCGTCCATCGCTGGCGCGGTACGCGCATGACGGTGCGGGCGGACAAGGGAGCCGTCGCCACCGCGGACGGCGAATGCTTCGTCGCTCATGAGGTGCAGTTCGAACTGCTTCGCCGCGCTTTTCGGGTGGTGTTGCCGCAAGCGGTATTGCCGTCGGCGGCCTTGTTTGTAAACAAAGTATGAAAATTTGGAAAAATTCACATTTTCCTCTTGATTTTTCCGTGAAAATGGCTACAATAGAGTTAGCACTCGGGAGAGACGAGTGCTAAGACAATAACAAGGAGGCGTTTCAGCATGACGATCAAACCGCTTGCTGACAGAGTTGTAATTCAAATGACCGAAGCCGAGGAAACCACCAAGAGTGGCATCATTCTCGCAGGTTCGGCGAAAGAGAAGCCGCAGGTCGCGGTGGTAGTCGCCGTAGGACCCGGCGGCGTGGTGGACGGCAAAGACGTCACCATGTATGTCAAAGTCGGTGATAAGGTGCTGACCGGCAAGTATTCCGGCACAGAGGTCAAGGTAGACGGCGAGGAATACACCATCGTGCGCCAAAACGATATTCTGGCTATCGTCGAGTAAAACGGGAGAGGAGCTTATACTATGTCGAAAGTAATTTTGTATGGAGAAGAAGCGCGCAAAGCGCTGCAATCCGGCGTCGACCAACTGGCCGATACCGTCAAGATCACGCTCGGTCCGCGCGGCCGCAACGTGGTGTTGGATAAGAAATTCGGCGCACCGTTGATCACCAACGACGGCGTGACCATCGCGAAAGAGATCGAACTGGACGACCCGTTTGAGAATATGGGCGCGCAGCTTGTGAAGGAAGTGTCCACCAAGACGAACGATGTCGCGGGCGACGGCACGACCACGGCGACGCTGCTGGCGCAGGCGCTGATCCGCGAGGGTATGAAGAACGTCGCGGCGGGCGCGAACCCGATGGGCGTGAAAAAGGGCATCCAAAACGCCGTGGACGCGGTGGTGGCGGAAGTCATTGCCAAGTCCCAGAAGGTCAGCGGCACGGATGACATCGCCTCTGCGGCGACGATTTCCGCCGGCGACGCGGAGATCGGCAATCTGATCGCGCAGGTGATGGAGAAGGTTTCCGCCGACGGCGTGATCACGGTCGAGGAATCCAAGACCGCCGAAACCACCGACGATGTGGTGGAAGGCATGCAATTCGACCGCGGCTACATCACCCCGTACATGGTGACCGATACGGATAAGATGGAAGCCATCATTGACGACGCTTATCTGCTGATTACCGATAAGAAGATTTCCAACATTCAGGATATCCTGCCGCTGCTGGAGCAGATTCTGCAAGCCGGCAAAAAGCTGGTTATCATCGCGGAGGATGTGGAGGGCGAAGCGCTGTCCACCCTGATCGTGAACAAGCTGCGCGGCACGTTTACCTGCGTGGCGGTGAAAGCGCCGGGCTTCGGCGATCGCCGCAAGGATATGCTGCGTGATATCGCGATTCTGACCGGCGGTCAGGTGATTTCCGAGGAAATCGGTCTGGAGCTGAAAGAAACCACCGTCGATATGCTGGGTCGTGCGCGTCAGGTGAAGGTGCAGAAGGAGAACACCATCATCGTGGACGGCATGGGCGATCCCGACGAGATCAAGAGCCGCATTGCCCAGATCCGTGCGCAGATCGAGACCACCACGTCCGATTTCGACCGTGAGAAGCTGCAAGAGCGTCTGGCGAAGCTGTCCGGCGGTGTGGGCGTCATCCGCGTCGGCGCGGCGACGGAAGTCGAGATGAAGGAAAAGAAACTGCGCATCGAGGACGCGCTTGCCGCGACCAAAGCCGCCGTGGAGGAAGGCCTCGTGGCGGGCGGCGGTGTGGCACTGCTCAGCGCTTCCAAGGTGCTGGAGGATATGCTCGACAAGACCGAGGGCGACGAAAAGACCGGCGTGAAGATCGTTCTGAAAGCGCTGGAAGAGCCGGTTCGTCAGATCGCGCTGAACGCCGGTCTGGAGGGCAGCGTCATTATCGATAAAATCCGCAATTCCGACAAGCCGAACTACGGCTTCAACTTCGCAACCGAGGAATATGTGGATATGTTTGCCGCCGGCATCGTCGATCCGGCAAAGGTGACCCGTTCCGCGCTGCAAAACGCCGCGTCGGTGGCGGCCATGGTGCTGACGACCGAATCGCTGGTGGCGGACAAGAAGGAGCCGGCTCCGGCTGCTCCTGCTGCGCCCGGCGGTATGGACGGCATGTATTGATCCCATAAACGCGAAACCGCGGCGATCTCCAAAGGTCGTCGCGGTTCCTTTGTATGTGTGACCGCCGCCTGCGCATACTAATCGTATCTTTTGCAGAAAGAAAGGGATTTGTATGAACAGTACCACACAATTGTTGGCGTCCATGAGCAAAAATGTCGAGATGGGTGTGGGGACGATCGATCACATACGGGAACTGGCGACCGATCCGACCTTTGTTGACCGTCTGGACGATCAGTATCACCGCTATCAGAAGCTAGCGGGCGATATTCGGTCCATGCAGGCTTCCTACGGCTGCGAAAAAACGTCGCTGTCCGCGATGGAAAAATGGCGCACCGACATGATGATCGACATGAAAACGCTGATGGATAAAAGCGATTCTCATCTGGCGGAAATGCTGACCATCGGCAGCACGATGGGAGTCGTCGCCGCGATTCGCAACGCACATCAATACAGCGATGCGGACAAGGAAGCGCTCGCCTTGAACGAGCGCATGCAGCAGGCGGAGGAACAGCACCTGCACGCGCTGAAGGAGTTTTTGTAAAAAACCCGAAAAAAGACTTGACAAGACGGGATGTGTGTGGTATTCTTTGATTGTAATCAATACAACCTTGTATTGATTACAGAAATCGGAAGGGAGCGCACCTATGACCGCACAAGAGACTGTCGAGAAATTGACCGCCTGCGGCCTGCGCCCGACACAGCAGCGTGTGGCGGTGTACACCTATTTGCAGGAGCATCGCACGCATCCCACGGCGGAAACGATCTATCAGGCGCTGTCGGCCGTATATCCCACCTTTTCCCGCACCACGATCTACAATTCGTTGCACGCGTTGGTGGATGCGGGGCTGATCCGGGCCTTGAGCATCGATCCGGAGGAGCGGCATTTCGATGCCTTTCTGGAAGCTCACGGGCATTTCCGGTGTACGGTCTGCGGCAAATTGATGGATATTCCGTTGGACGCTGTGCAGGGCGGCTATTCGCTGCCGGAGGGATACAGGGTCGATAACAGCGAGCTGTATCTGACCGGTTGCTGCTGCCGCTGCGCTACATGATTCGGTTATCCCAAATTTATATTTTATATTTAGGAGGAAATTACTATGGCAAAATTTGTTTGCAGCATCTGTGGCTACACCTATGAGGGCGAAAACGCACCGGATAAATGTCCGATTTGCGGCGCCCCCGCATCCAAATTCACCGAGCAGGCGGCGGATCGCGTCTGGGCGGACGAGCATCGCGTCGGCGTGGCGCAGGGTCTTGACGAGGAAGTCGTAGCGGGTCTGCGCGAGAACTTCGCGGGCGAATGCAGCGAAGTCGGTATGTATTTGGCGATGGCGCGTGTGGCGCATCGCGAGGGTTATCCCGAGATCGGTCTGTACTGGGAAAAGGCTGCCTATGAAGAGGCGGAGCATGCGGCAAAATTTGCCGAGCTGCTGGGCGAAGTTGTGACCGACAGCACCAAGAAGAACCTGACCATGCGTGTGGACGCCGAGTGCGGTGCGACCGAAGGCAAGCTGGCGCTGGCCAAACGCGCGAAGGAGCTGGGCTACGACGCGATCCATGACACCGTTCATGAGATGGCGAAGGACGAAGCCCGTCACGGCAAAGCGTTTGAAGGTCTGCTGAATCGTTATTTTAAATAAGAAAGAGGAACCAATATGACGAAGTACGAATGCCCCTGCGGCTACGTGTACGACCCCGAGGTCGGCGATCCCGATAACGGCGTCGCGCCCGGTACGGCATGGGAAGATGTGCCGGAAGATTGGGTATGTCCCGTCTGCGGTCTCGGTAAGGACGCCTTTACCGAAGCGTAATATCTCAAAAAAACAGTGTGGCTCATGCGGTCACACTGTTTTTGTTTGGTAGGTATCTTGCGCCTAATACGCCCGCCTGTCGGTTGACATTTCAGCAACTATCGTATATAATCAGCAAAGCGAAATGGCATAGGCAAACGTCACTTGCCGACAGGAATATGGGGGAAAGATGATGATATTCAGGGAAAATGAGGTTGTCCTGTTTCAGGGGGATTCCATCACCGACGGCGGCAGAGGAAGGGGAACGACCGATCCAAACCATTTCATCGGTCACAGCTTTCCGTATATCCTCAGCGCGGCGTTGTCCTATCAATACATGGATCGGAATCCTGCGTTTTACAGCCGAGGAGTCAGCGGCGATGATGCGTTGCAGATGTATGCCCGCTGGCGTGAGGATGCCATCAATTTGAAGCCCACCATCATCAGTATTCTGATTGGGGTCAACGATGCCCATAAGTGGTGCAGAGGGTGCGGTTCATCGCCTCAGCAGTATCGGACTATTCTGAAAATGACGATTGAGGAGACAAAACAAGCACTTGACGGTGTGCGCTTTATCCTTTGCGAGCCATTCTATTTTCCCAACAATGCCGATGCGTTTTCCCAAAGCGTATATGAGGAAATCCTTGTGCGGCAGCGCATCATACGGGAACTCTCCAAAGAGTACGACTGCGTGTTTGTACCGTTGCAGGAGGAACTGGAAAGCTATGCGGAAAAATTGGGGGACAGGCGGAAAATATTGTGGGACGGTGTTCATCCCACCCTTCTCGGACATTCGATTGTCAGCCAAAAATGGCTGGAGGTTACCGGCTTGTAAGCGATGCCAATCGCAACAGGCATGGTATGCTGAAAACAGGGTGGCTCATGCGGTCACACTGTTTTTGCATGCACCTATTGTAAACCTTTTTAAAAATTCAGTTGACAATTGCTACCGCATTTGCTATACTATGGAAACGGAGGCGAGAATATGGCGGTGAAGCAACAGGTGTTGGCGGTGCTGGAGCGGCAAAAGGGGCAGTATGTGTCCGGCGAAGCGCTGGCAAACGGCGCGGCAGTCAGCCGTGCTGCCGTGTGGAAAGCGATCGAAGCACTGCGCGCCGACGGGTATACGATCGACTCGGTGAAAAATCGCGGATATTGCTTGTCGGACGACAACGACATCTTGTCGGAAGCCAGCATCGGGCAATATCTCGGCGATGTCGATTGCCGCTTGGAGGTACGCCGCACAGTCACCTCCACCAATACGCTGCTGAAAGCGCTGGCGGAACAGGGCGAACCGGCAGGAAAAGTGCTGGTCGCGGAGCAGCAGACCGAAGGACGCGGACGGCTGCATCGCCGCTTTTATTCGCCGCCTGGCAGCGGGCTGTATCTGAGTTTGCTGTTGCGCCCAAGTCTGACGGCGGAAGCGGCGTCGCTGATGACCACGGCGGCGGCGGTCGCTGTGGCGGAAGCGATCGCCGAGGTGACAGGTGTGGAGACCCGCATCAAATGGGTCAACGACGTGTACGCGAACGGACGCAAGGTGTGCGGCATTTTGACAGAAGCGTCGATGGACATGGAGAGCGGCGGTTTGTCCTACGCGGTGGTGGGCATCGGCGTCAACGTGACCGATCCGCCGGACGGTTTTCCGCCGGAGCTGGCTGAGATCGCGGGGTCGCTGTACGGCACGGCGCGATGTTCGTCCGATGTGCGCAGCCGCTTGGCGGCGGCGATTATTCGGCGGTTTTTGGCGTTTTATGCACAGCTTGAGCAGAAGCCGTTTCTGGAAGCGTATCGCCGCCGTTCGCTGCTCGACGGTAAAACCGTCACCTATACCGCCGACGGAGAAACGCATACGGCGGTGGTGCGCGGCATAGACGACGATTTGCGGCTGTTGGTGACGACGGAAAACGGCGACGAACGGGCGCTGTCCTCCGGCGAAGTGAGCATCGGTCATCGATTTTATGAATCAAAGGAGACAGAACAATGACGGGAATCAACAATAAAACGTTGAAAATCGTGATGGTGGGTGTGTTTGCGGCGGTGATTGCCGTGTTGTCGCAGGTGGCGATTCCGCTGCCGTCCGGCGTGCCAGTTACGCTGCAAACGCTGGCGATCGCGCTGTGCGGATACGTGTTGGGCGCGGCGCTCGGCGGCTTGTCCACCGGTGTGTATCTGGCGCTCGGCGCGGTCGGCGTGCCGGTGTTTGCCAATCTGCAAGGCGGTGTCGCCCGTTTGGTCGGTCTGACCGGCGGTTTCTTGTGGGGCTTTTTGCCGATGGTGATCTTGTGCGGGCTGGCTGTGCGCAGCAAAAAGCCGATTCCGGCGGTGCTGTTCAGCGCGGCAGGCTTGCTTGTATGCCATGCGTTGGGCGTGACACAGTACGCGATACTGTCGCACAATAATTGGTGGGCGTCGTTTCTGCTGGTGTCGATGCCGTATCTGTTGAAGGATGCGGTTTCGATGGTCGTCGCCTACGGTCTTGCCGCCGCGCTCCGCCGTGCGTTGACACGCGTAACGGGATAACATGCATAGGAAAAAGGGCTGTCATCAGACAGCCCTTTTTTGATATCCGTCATTTCTTTTAAAAATACACCTTGTTCGCCGGAAACACTGCTTCGCAGGTGACATGCAGACCCAGCTTGCGCAGTGTGTCCTCATCGCCGCTGTAGAGAAGCTGTGTGCTGTGCAGCTCACAGCCGCGCAAAAGCGGAAGCTGTTCGACAGCGCGCGCCACGGTGGGATTGTCGGCGGCACAGATGTACAGCGCCGTGAGCACATCGTCCACTTTGAGCACGCTGCTGCGGCTGCCGAGCAGCTTGATTTTCAGCTCCAGCACCGGCTTGAGAAACGCCGGACTGATGAGCAGCACCGATTTCGGAATATCCGCCATCACTTTGAGGCTGTTGAGCACCGCACCGCTGCACGCGCTGAGCAGGGCCGTCTCTTTGCCGGTGATGATGCGTCCGTCCGGCAGTTGGATCGCCGCGGCGGGCGCTCCCGCCGCGTTTTGCTTTGCCAAAGCGGGCAGGACGACAGGACGATCCTCCGCTTTCAGCCCCAGCTGCTGCATGACCAGCTTCAGCTTATCGACGGTTTCCTGCTTTTCCTTGCCCTGCCGCCAATCCGCCATGCCGATATAATACCGCCGCAGTACCTCCTGACAGCTTGCACGGCGGCACTCCTCGTCGTCCACGATGGCGTAGCCCGCCATGTTGACGCCCATATCCGTGGGACTGCGATAGAACTCTTCATTGCCCGTGATCTTGCTCAGAATACGCTGCACGATGGGGAACGCCTCCACATCGCGGTTGTAATTGACAGTGGTCTCGCCGTAGGCCTCCAGATGGAAGGGGTCGATCATGTTCACATCCTGTAAATCCGCCGTCGCAGCCTCGTACGCGAGGTTGACGGGGTGCTTGAGCGGCAGATTCCAGATGGGGAAGGTCTCGTACTTGCCGTAGCCGGCCATCACGCCGCGCCGATGCTCATGATACACCTGCGATAAGCAGGTCGCCAGCTTACCGCTGCCGGGACCGGGCGCGGTGACGACAACCAACGGCTTGGTGGTTTCAATGTATGGATTCGCGCCGAATCCCGCGTCGCTGACAATGTGATCCACATCGGCGGGATAGCCCGCGATGGGGAGATGCAGATAATTGCGGATGCCGCGCGCGTTCAGCTTGCGCACAAACAGGTCGGCGGCGGGCTGCCCCGTATAGCGCGTGATGACCACGCTGTTGACGGCGATGCCCATGGAGGTGAGAAGATCGATCTGGCGCAGCAGATCCATGTCGTAGCTGATGCCGAAATCCGCGCGGATCTTCGACTTTTCCATGTTGCCCGCGCAGATGCAGAACACCACCTCCACCTGAT
>CAJKXG010000049.1 GCA_905203795.1 uncultured Oscillospiraceae bacterium
AGGGCATGCAGCGCGGCGCGCCGGTGGACGCCTTTGTGGTGCCCGAGCCCTGGGACATGCCTGGATACGACAGCCAGGTGATCATGGCGGCGGGTGCGTTTACAAACGGCGCCTCCATCGAGCTGTCCGCCGATGCGCCTCTGCGGGAACCGTATGCCGCGTATATGCAGGGGGGGATCAACTTCCCGTCCGGTCAAATGGGCGTGCTGTTGGCGGCGCAATCCATGCTGAAAAACGGCTTGCTGGACGACCGTTTGCCGCGTAAAAACTAGTTTCACATAATACTTATTGTATTTTTCGCAAAAAAGTGGTAAAATAGTCGAAACGACTGTATCAAGAGGTGAGAGATTGTGAGCTTTAAACGATGGGTGTTGTCCGAGCCGGACAAGGAAGCGGCGGCACAATTGGCAGAAGAAAGCGGACTGAATCCCTTTCTGGCACTGCTGCTCACCACCCGCGGGATCACCGATACAGAAGGAGCGGAGCAATTTCTCTTACACGGCGAGCCGGAGGACGATCCTTTCGCGTTTGCGGGGATGGACGAAGCGGTAAACCGCATTCAGCACGCCCTTGACACCGGCGAACGCATGGCCGTATACGGAGACTACGACGCGGACGGCGTGACCGCCACTGCGCTGCTGTATCTATATCTGTGCGACAAACAAGCCAATGTGCTCTATCGCATTCCCAAGCGGGAAGGAGAAGGCTACGGGCTGCATAAGTCCATCATTGATGAATTTGCAGAGCAGGGGGTTCAACTGCTCATTACCGTGGACAACGGCATTTCCGCCGTGGAGGAAGTCGCCTATGCCGCCTCTCTCGGCATCGATGTGGTGATCACCGACCACCACCGACCGCAGGAGCAACTGCCGGCAGCGATTGCGGTGGTCGATCCGCATCGGGCGGACTGCGAAAGCGGGTTCAAGGACTACGCCGGTGTCGGTGTGGCGTTTAAGCTGCTATGCGCATTGGAGGGCGATACCGCCGCGCTGCTCGAACAATACGCCGATCTGGTGGCATTGGGAACGCTGGCGGATGTCATGCCACTGCGTGGTGAAAACCGCCTGCTCGTGCGCGAAGGGCTGCACCGTCTCAACGAAAAGGGGCGCGTCGGATTGCGCGCGCTGGCGGAGGCAGCGGGCATTTCCGGCAAAACACTCACCTCCTCTACGGTTTTGTTCACACTCGCACCCCGTATCAACGCGGCGGGACGCATGGGAGAACCGGATCGGGCGGCGCGTCTGCTGATGACGGAGGATGAGGAGGAAGCGCGCCTGCTGGCGGAGGAAATCCAGTCGCTGAACACACAGCGTCAGGCGACGGAAACGGAAATTCTGAAAGAAGTACTTGCCATTTTGGAAGCACATCCCGACATGGTGCATCAACGGGTGCTGGTGCTGGAGGGAGAAAATTGGCATCCCGGTGTGATCGGTATCATCGCCGCACGGGTGCTGGAGCTATACGGCAAGCCCTGCATCATTCTATCCGTCTCCGACGACGGCAGCGCCAAGGGCTCGGGCCGCAGCATCCGCGGATTTTCGCTGTTCGACGCCATCTCCGCGTGCGGCGACCTGCTGCATCATTTCGGCGGTCACGAGCTGGCGGCGGGACTCAGCTTATCAGCGGCGGATATTCCGGCATTCCGCGCGCGCATCAACGCTTACGCCGCAGAGCAGTGTCCGCACATGCCCGTGCCGGAGCTGCACATGGATTTCAAGCTGCGTCCGTCGCAGATCGATGTAGAAAAACTCAATTTGTTAATGGCGCTGGAACCGTTTGGAACGGGCAACGCCGCTCCCGTGTTTCGACTCAGCGATATGAGGCTGGATAACATCACGCCGATGGGCGGCGGCAAACACCTGCGGCTGTCCCTTTCGCGTGACGGTACCAGCATCAGCGCGATGAAATTCCGCACCACGGTGGAAGAATTTTCCGTCCCGTGCGGTTCGGTGCTGCACGCGGCGGTGACATTGGAACGCAACGAGTTCCGCGGCACGGTTTCGCCGTCGGTGGTGATCCGCGATATTCGGTATGCCGATACCGATCAGGAGGAACTGATTCGCGCGTACGAGCTGTATGACGCGGTCATGCGCGGCGAAGAAATCCCCGAAAAAGCCGCCTGCCGTCCGTCACGCGATCAGGTGGCGGATGTGTACAAGCGGCTGCGCGCGAACCGCGGATGGGTTGGGACAGGAGAGCAGTTGTACCATGCCATTGCGTCAGACAGATTGTCGTATGTGCAGATGCTGACGGCACTCGAGGTACTGCGGCAGGCGGGGTTGATCGAGGTGAAGGATCAATCCGATTGTCTGCGAATCAAGCTCATACCGGTCAACGGCAAAACGGATCTGAACGAAACACCGTTGATGCGGTTTTTATCGGATGCTACATAATCCGATATTGGTGAAAGGATGACCACGGCGATGGAGGAAAAAACCATTCTCAAGGAAGATGTAATCCGCGAGTTAAAGGATAAAATTGTAAAAAGCGAGAAAAATTACGATCTGGAGATGATCGATCGCGCCATATCGTTGGCCTGTGAAGCACATGCGGGGCAGCATCGCGCCTCGGGCGAGGAGTATGTCTGTCATCCGTTGCAGGTGGCGGGGATTTTGGTCGATCTCGGCATGGATTCCGAAGCCATCACAGCGGCGATTCTGCACGATGTGGTGGAGGATACGCCGGTTGAGTTGGCAGAGATCGAAAAAAAGTTCGGATCGGATATTGCCGCGCTGGTGGATGGCGTAACCAAGATTACCAAAATCCAGTTTTCCACCAAAGAAGAGCAGCAGGCGGAAAATGTCCGCAAAATGCTGCTGGCCATGTCGCAGGATATTCGCGTGATCATCATCAAGCTGGCAGATCGTCTGCACAATATGCGCACCTGCTATGGCTGGCCGCCGCAAAAACGGCTGGATAAAGCGAAAGAAACGATGGATATCTACGCACCGCTGGCGCATCGGCTCGGTATCCGCGCCGTAAAGGAAGAGCTGGAAGATATTTCACTGCGCATATTGGACGGCGTGGCGTATCACGATATCGAAGAAGCGCTGGCACTGCGCAAGCACGAACGAGAGGATTTCCTGCAAAGCATCCAGCAGCGGCTGACGGATCGGCTGGCGGAATACGATATGCATCCGTATATTTCGGGTCGTGTGAAAAGCATTCCGGGCATTTACCGTAAGATGTACATGCACGGACGCAATTTTGATGAGATCTATGATATCTACGCTGTGCGTGTGATCGTGGACACGGTCAATGACTGCTATAATGTATTGGGCATCGTACACGACATGTTCCGCCCGCTGCCCAATCGGTTCAAAGATTATATTTCCACCCCCAAACCGAACATGTACCAATCGCTGCACACCACCGTCATCAGCAAGGAAAAAATCCCGTTTGAGGTGCAGATCCGCACATGGGATATGCACTACACGGCAGAATACGGTATCGCCGCGCATTGGAAGTATAAACTGGGCATTCAGCGCAAGGACAAGCTGGAAGAACGGCTGGCATGGGTGCGCCAGTTCATTGAGAATCAAAAGGATGTGGATGACGCCGAGGACATTGTGCGGTCGATCAAAACCGACCTGTCCTCCGAGGATGTGTTTGTATTCACCCCCAAGGGCGATGTGATCTCACTGCCGGTCGGCAGCACGGTGGTGGATTTCGCCTATGCGATTCATTCCGCCGTCGGCAACCGCATGGTGGGGGCGAAGGTGGACGGGCGCATTGTCCCGATCGACTATGCAGTCAAAACCGGCGAGATCGTGGAGGTGTTGACTACCTCTGCCCAAGGGCACGGCCCCAGCCGCGACTGGCTGAACATCGTGAAAACCAGCGAAGCGCGCAACAAGATTCGCGCATGGTTCAAAAACGAGCGACGGGATGAAAATATTGCGCAGGGGCGCAAAGAACTGGAACGCGAACTGGCGCGCAACGGCATTCGCTTGCCGGAAGATCGCATGAACGAGTTCCTGCTAACGCAAGGCAAGCGTCAGCACTGCAACACACTGGACGATTTCTATGCGGCGATCGGCTACGGCGGCGTGTTGCTTTCGCGCATTATGCCGCGTATGAAAGAGGATTACAACCGCCTCATGAAGACGGAAGCGCCGGCTGCACCCGAACAAATCGTGACCACCCCTCAAAAACAGCACCATCACAACGGCGGCGTGGTCATCGACAACATGGACAACTGTTTGGTGAAATTTGCCCGTTGCTGCAATCCGCTGCCCGGTGACCAGATCATCGGTTTTATCACGCGCGGTTACGGCGTATCCATCCACAAACGCGATTGCACCAATGTGCCGCGTGACCTTTCGCAGGCTTCTGAGCCGGAGCGCTGGGTCAACGTCAGTTGGGAAGATGCGGTCAAGGAAGATTTCAAAGCGTCGCTGCATCTGCTGTCCACCGACCGCATCGGTCTGTTGGCGGATGTCACCACGCAGTTGGCGTCTATGCACGTGATGATTCACGCCATCAGTACCCGTGAGACCTCCGACGGCAACGTGAGCATCAACGTCACCGTCGGTGTAAACAATGTCGAGCATCTGAACAGCGTGATCGGTCGTCTGAGCAAGGTCAACGGTGTGTTTGATATCGAACGCGGAAATGCCTGATGCAAGAGACGACAAAGGAGAAAACGTATGCGCGTGGTGTTTCAGCGGGTGCATTCCGCCCGCGTCACAGTTGAAGAAGAAGTCGTCGGCGAAATCGGCGCGGGTGCGCTGCTGCTGGTGGGTGTTCGGGAAGGCGACGGGGAAGAGGACGCCGTTTGGCTGGCAAAGAAGATCGCCGGCTTGCGCGTGTTCAGCGACGCGGACGAGAAGTTTAATCTGTCCCTGCTGGATATCGGCGGCGAAGCGTTGGTGGTCTCCAATTTTACCTTGTACGGCAATTGCCGCAGAGGCAAACGTCCCGAGTTTATCACCGCCGCCCGTCCCGAGCAGGCTGCTCCGTTGATCGAGCGGTTTATGGAATTGCTTCGCGATCTCGGTATACGCCGTGTGGAGAGCGGTCGGTTCGGCGCGCATATGCATGTGCATATGGAGGGCGACGGCCCTGTCACACTGATTCTGGATTCGCCGGACAAAAATATACCCCCAAAAGGATGAAAACCCATGTTTTTGTATATCAACGGGCACAACTTTCGCTATGAAATGGAAAATATCTGCCGCCTATTCCTGCCGCAGGAAACAATTGTTGTGCGGGATGACGAATCGGCGGAAGATATTGGTGTAAAGGCATATACCTTTATGACTAACGAGGGCGAAAAGACCGTTATCCGCTGTCGGCTTTGCTTGGAGGATTTTGACGAAACTACGGAAAAATCCTTGCAAAATGCCGATTTAGCACAAAACGACACCCGTGAACTGGAAATGGCCACGCTGCTGTACGATCTATTTGTAAAGCTGTTTGGCTTCACACAAGGATGGGGGATCGTGACCGGCGTGCGACCGGTTAAACTGCTGCGGCGGCTGGCGGCGGAACAGGGACTGGATGCGGCGATCACGTATTTTCGTGAGAAATTGCTGGTGAGCGAGCCGAAGCTTTCGTTGGCGCGACACACGTTAGCGGCGGAAGACAAACTGCTGGCGCTGTCCCGTCCGGATTCCTTCAGCCTGTATGTGTCCATTCCGTTTTGCCCGACTCGCTGTGACTACTGTTCGTTTGTATCTCACACGGTCAAAAGTGCGCAAAAACTGATTCCCACGTATGTGGAATTGTTGCAGGAAGAGCTGACGTATACCGCCCGTATTGCTCGGGAAATGGGGTTACGGCTGGAAACCGTTTATTTTGGCGGCGGCACACCGACCACATTGTCGGCGGAACAATTGACCGCACTGTTTCAGACGGTCGCCTCCTGCTTTGACCTGTCTCATCTGCGGGAATACACAGTGGAAGCGGGGCGCCCGGACACGGTGACGGAGGATAAGCTCCGCGCCATCCGTGCCGCCGGCGTCAACCGCATCAGCATCAATCCGCAAACCCTGCGCGACGATGTGCTCACCGCCATCGGTCGCCGTCATACGGTGGCACAGTTCTATGAGGCGTTCAACATGGCGCGCCGTGTGGGCTTCGATAACATCAACACCGATCTGATCGCCGGTCTTCCCGGCGACGATTACAAGGGCTTTTCCGCCACACTGGACGGCATTCTTGCCTTGTCACCCGAAAGCGTCACGGTGCATACGCTGTCGATGAAACGCGCTTCCAATCTCGTGATGGAACACCGCGCGGACTATCGCGTGCGGGACGACGCCATGCGTATGGTCGCGCACAGCGCCGAGCGGCTGCCCGCCGCCGATTATCACCCGTATTATCTCTATCGCCAAAGCCGCACAGTCGGCAATCAGGAAAATGTAGGCTGGGCGAAAGAAGGGAAAGACGGGCTTTACAATGTATATATCATGGACGAAACGCACACGATTTTAGCATGCGGCGCGGGCGCGGTCACCAAGCTCAAGCAGCCGGGCACGAACTATCTGGAGCGTATATTCAATTATAAATTTCCATATGAATACAATACCGGTCTGCCGGAATTACTGAAACGAAAGGACAAGGTGCAGATATTTTATGACGACTATGTTTTCGGTACGAAAACTGGAAAAACAGGAGATCAACCGTCGGATCTCGACTGATCCGACAGTGTTTATAGAAGAGGAAGAAGCACGTTATCGGGGTGAGATCGAACAGTTGTGTGCGCTGCTGGAGCAGCGCCGCTGTCGTCAGATCATGCTGCTCTCCGGTCCATCCTCGTCGGGGAAAACGACCACCGCCCACCTGTTGTGCGATCACCTGCGCATGCGCGGCGCAGATGTGCATGTCGTGTCGCTGGACGATTTTTATCGCGGGCGCGGTTTGGCGCCGCAGCTTCCGGACGGCAGCTATGACTATGAGTCGCCGCTGGCGTTGGATCTGGAACGGCTGGAACTTTGTATGCAGCAATTGGTGCGGGACGGCGAGACCCTTTTGCCGCAATACAGCTTTGAAAAGGGGCGACCGCTGGACGAACAGATACCGCTGAAGATCTCGGCTCAATCAATCGTGATTTTTGAAGGCATCCACGCTTTGCAGCCGGCGATCGGCACACATCTTCCGCAGGAAAACCTCACACGGCTGTTCATCAACACCCTGTCTCCCATCTACGACGACGGCAAAAAGCTGTTGGCACGGCGGGATATCCCCCTGACCAGACGCCTGCTGCGGGACGAACGTTTCCGCAACAGCCCGCCGGACAACACGATGCATATGTGGCAGCAGGTGATGCGCGGCGAATCCCTGTATTTGTTCCCGTATACCAAAGAGGTGAACGCCGTGATCGATACCACCCATGCGTATGAGCCGTGCATTTTGGGGCATGAGCTGCTGCCGCGTCTGGAACAGATCCCCGCGACCAGCCCGTATCGCCGCGACGCGGATCTGCTCGCGGAAAAACTGCGGAAGTTTGCCAAACTGCCGCCGTCGATGCTTCCCGAACGTTCGCTGTTGCGCGAATTTTTGGGATAATCTTGTCAATCGGCAAATGTTCATGGAAAATTCATTTTTCATCGGTTGTTTTACTGTATACTACAGTTGCATATAGGATTTTTTTACCGCAACGATATCGAAAGGAGAGAGAAACATGGCAAGCATTGAAGATGTTCTCAACAAAGCAAAGGACGTAGCGGAAGCGGCCGGTAAGAAAACGGAAGAACTGGTCGAGATCGGCAAAATGAAAATGGAAATCTCTCGTTTGGAAAAAGAGATCACCTCCATCATGGAAGGTCTCGGACGCTTGATGTATAATAATCGTAAGGAAAACGCCGATATTACCGAACAGACAGTGGCGTGCATGGAGCGGGCGGACGAATTAAACGCCCGCGTGGCGGAACTGCGCGATAAAGTCGCCGCTTGCCAGCATCAGCTTCGCTGTTCGCAGTGTGGTGCGATGAA
>CAJKXG010000050.1 GCA_905203795.1 uncultured Oscillospiraceae bacterium
CTTACGCTTTGCCGGCGCTGCCCAGCACAGTTTCGATCTTGTGCTTCACGACCGCGGTGATGTTGTCGCGGCCCTCCGCCAGATATTGACGGGGATCGAAGTGGGTGGGATTTTCCGCGAGGTGCTTGCGCACGCCCGCCGTCATCGCCAGACGCAGGCCGGAGTCGACGTTGATCTTGCAGACCGCCATCGAAGCCGCCTGACGCAGCATGTCTTCCGGAATGCCGATGGCGTCCGCCATCTGACCGCCGAACTGGTTGACCGTCGCGACATATTCCGGCATGACCGAGGACGCGCCGTGCAGCACGATCGGATATCCCGGCAGACGGTTCATGACTTCTTGCAGAATGTCAAAACGGAGCTGCGGCTTCTGACCCGGCTTGAACTTGAACGCGCCATGGCTGGTGCCGATGGCGATCGCCAGCGAATCCACGCCCGTGCGGGACACGAAATCCTGCACCTGATCGGGATCGGTGTAATTCGCCTTGTCGCTTTCCACGCTGACTTCATCTTCCACGCCGGCGAGCTGACCCAGTTCGCCTTCGACCGTGACGCCGCGCGCATGGGCATATTCCACGACCTTCTTGGTCACGGCGACATTCTCTTCGTAATCGAGGTGAGAACCGTCGATCATGACCGAGGTGAAACCGCCGTCGATGCAATCCTTGCACAGCTCAAAGCTGGAGCCGTGGTCGAGATGCAGCGCGATCGGCAGACCCGTCTCCGCCACCGCCGCCTGCACCATGTTGTACAGATAGGCGTGATGGGCATATTTGCGCGCCGAGCCGGAAACCTGCAGGATCACAGGGGAGTTCAGCTCTTTGCAGGCTTCGATGATGCCTTGCATGATTTCCATGTTGTTGACGTTGAACGCGCCGATGGCGTAGCCGCCGTCATACGCTTTTTGGAACATTTCCTTGGTGTTTACGAGGGGCATGTTGGTCAACCTCCTGAATTTTCAAAGATACCTCCATTATACACCATTTCACAGGGAAGTAAAAGGGAAACGAAAGAAAAAAATGACGCTTTGGCGGTGAAATTCTTGTGTAAAATAGCAAAATTCAGCGAATATTGTACAGCGCGTTCAGCACCGCCCAGTTTTGCGGGAACCAGCGCATCACGTTCCAATACGACACGCCCTGCAAGCCGTATTCGATGGGCAGCGCCAGCTTGGCGTCGATGCTGCGTGCGTCCTCAAACCACACCACATGCTGCCGCCGCTCGTCGTCGTAATAGTTGAAAAACGGCGCTTGGGCGGTCTCGTCGAAGCGAATCTCCGCGCCGACCTGTTGTGCCAGCTCCACCGCGCCGACATTGGACAGCGATTTTGCCCGCGATTCGCCCTGCACAAACGGCAGCGTCCAGTCGTAGCCGTAGTTGGGGATGCCCATGAAGATCTTTTCCGGCGCGATCTGCGTGACGGCGAAATCCAGTACCTGCCGCACCTTGTTGATGGGGGCGACAGCCATCGGCGGACCGTAGGTATAGCCCCATTCGTAGGTCATGAGCAGCACGGCGTTGCTGGCTTCCCCCAGCGCGCGGTAGTTGTGCGCCTCATACAGCAGTCCCGGCTGATCGGCGGAGGTTTTGGGTGCGAGCGCGGTGATGACGGTGTAGCCCGCTTCGTTCATGCGGGTGGTGGCGAGACGGATGAACTCGACATACGCGTCCCTGTCCTCCGGCAGCACATACTCGAAATCCACGTCCAGCCCGACATAGCCCTTCTCCTGCATGACGGCGAGCAGCTGGTCGATCAGGTGATTCTGCATCTCGATATCGTTTAGCAGCGTGTGCGCCAGTTGATTGCTGAATACTCCCTCCGGCGACAGCGTGGAAATGAGCAGGATCGGCGACACGCCGTATTCCTGCGCGATGCGCACGACTTCCTCATCGCCCTCCGGCACGACCAATTCTCCGTTTTCGTCGAAGCCGTAGGTGAAGATGGTGAGATAGGTGAGGTAAGGCAGCGTTTGCCGCAGTACGGCGCGGTCGATGAAGGGATAGGCGTAGCCGTTGACCGATAGTTCGCCGCGTTTTTCTTGATTGTAGTCGATGACCAGCGTTTGACCCGGGGTGACGGTCGCCAGCCCCATCAGTTCGGGGTTGTTGCGCAGCAGTTGATTGGTCGTCACGCCGAAGCTCTCGGCGATGGAGGTCAGCGTGTCGCCCGCCTGCACGGTGTATGTGCGGTTCGGGAACAGGATGACCAGCGTTTGTCCGGGGGTGAGCGCGGTGTTGTCGCCCAGCCCGTTGTCGGCGATGAGACGTGCTTCGGATATGCCGTAGCGCTGCGCGATGGTGTACAGACTTTCGCCGGCAGTGACCACGTGGATGATCATGGGAATCCCCTCCTTTGATGATGCTGTATGTATATGCGAGGGGGAGGGGGAATATGAAAAATTTTTGAAATAGATGAGCGATTCCGAGCGGCTAAATCGTGTATAATGTAGAAGGGAGTGGCGTGCATGAAACGAATAGGGATGCTGTTGCTCACACTGGCGCTGCTGTTGTGCGGGATTCCGGTGAGCGCGGAGGAAACACGCACAGTAGTCGGCAGACCGCTGCAGGAAAAACTGCGGGAATCGTCTCCCGACGATGTGGTGGCGGATGCTGTTTCATGGGTTTTAAGAAGAATACACGCCATGACCAGGTGTCGGTGATGAAAGTTTGAGCGGATAAAGATAAAAGACCTCTTGCAAGCAAGAGGTCTTTTTGTCTTTATTCCGTTCGCAGGGCTTCCACGGGGTCTTTTTTGGCGGCCACGCGGGAGGGAATCACACCGGCGATCAGCGTCAGCACCATGCTGATCACCACGAGGATCACCGCTCCGATCGGCGGCAGCGTCGCTACGCCGGCAATCTCGGTGAGAGACTGAATAATGGCGTTGATCGGAATGATCAACAGCAGGGTGATGAGGATGCCCAGCGCACCCGCGGCAAATCCGACGATCAGCGTCTCTGCGTTGAACACACGGGACACGTCCTTCTTCGACGCGCCGACACTGCGCAGGATGCCGATCTCCTTGGTGCGCTCCAACACCGAAATATAGGTGATGATGCCGATCATGATCGAGGACACCACCAGCGAGATCGCCACAAACGCGATCAACACATAGCTGATGGCGTTGATGATGGTGGTCACCGACGACATCATCAGTCCGATGTAATCCGTGTAGGTGATCTGCTGTGCTTCCTCGACGGTCTTGTTATACGCCGCGATGAAGTCCGTGATCTTGTCCTTGGCTTCAAAATCTTTGCAGTAAATTTTGATGCTGCTCGGATCGTCGAGACTGGCCACGCCCAGCGTTTCCAGATTGTCCGCGTAGGAGGTGGTCGGTGTGGTCATGCGCACATATGCGCGGATGGCGTTGGTCAGCTCGTCGCCTTCCAGTCCGGCAAACAATGCCTGATGCTGCGGCGGGAGCGCCGTCATATCAAAGTTGGCGACCGCTTCTTCAATGTCCGCCGCAGTCTTGAACGCAAATCCGGTGAACACGTCGGTCGTCGGGTCGGCCTGCTGCGCTTTCACGATGTCGCTGTTGTTGTTGCGATCCATCACATATTGGCTCAGCGACGGCAGATACCCGACCATGCCGCCGACAAACGACGACACGGACGATGCTTCCTCGGTGAATTTTGCCACGCCGACCACCTTGATCTCCAGCGCGTCGGTCAGCGCTTTTTTCATGTAATCGGCGTTTTCCGACTGATCCACGTAAATGCCCGTTTCGCTTTTCTCGTAGAGATCAGACGCCGCCATCACGCGGAATGTCCGCCCGATCAGGTCGTCATATTCGTAGTCCGCATAAGACGGCTCCGTCGCGCCGTTGTCCTCCTGCAACGTCGTCCGAAGCTCTTCACGGTCGAGAATGCCCAGCGTATACAGGCTGTAGTCGGTGATGCGGTTGTTTTTGTCCAGCAGCAGCACGACTTCGTCATAGGCTTCCGGCATTTTGCCGCTGAGCAGTTCGTAGTAGTTCTTTTGCAGTGCTTCGTCGGTGAAAATTTCGGTGAACAGATCCGAATCGTTGGCGGAGGCGAACATGGAAGCCTGCGAGTCTAAGCGGCTTGCCAAGTATTTGTCCAGCTCCAGATCGTCGGTCAATGTGTTGGGGTTCGCCTGGACATAGTGGTTCGGATCATCGCAGTTGTAGATGTACAGGGTGGTGTTGTAGCCGTAACGGATATCCGCGGTATAGTCGTCCAGTTCATCGCGGTGGTCCTCGATGTAGGCGCGGAACGCTTTGAGATCATTGGTGCGGGATATGCTGTCCAGCATATGGATCTGTCGGAACAGATAATCCTGCGTGTGCGCCTTTGAGGTGTCGATCTCTTCCTCGTCGTTACCGCGCGGGTGTCCCGCCGTCATCATGGAGGCGAGATCGAGCGACTGCCGGTCAATGCTGACCGGATAGTTGGCGAGCGTTTCCGCTTCGGTGTTGTCGATGTATACCTGCACGCCGTTGGACAGCGACAGGATCAGCGCGATGCCGATGATGCCGATGCTGCCCGCAAAGGCGGTGAGCAGGGTGCGCGCTTTTTTGGTCATCAGGTTATGCAGACTGAGCGACAGCGCCGTGAAGAAGGACATCGAACGGTGTTTTTCCTTGGCGGGCGGTCGCTCCTCCGCTGTTTCGGTCTCGTAGGGATCGGTGTCGTCGATGATGGCGCCGTCCTTCAGCCGAATGACGCGGGTGGAATATTGCTGCGCCAGCTCAGGGTTGTGCGTGACCATGATGATCAGTCGATCCTGCGCGATCTCCTGGAGCAGATTCATGATCTGCACGCTGGTTTCGGAATCCAGCGCGCCGGTCGGTTCGTCCGCCAGTAGAATCTCGGGATCGTTGATGAGGGCGCGCGCGATGGCGACGCGCTGCATCTGCCCGCCGGAAAGTTGGTTCGGGCGCTTGTGCAGGTGGTCGTGCAGCCCTACCTTGTCCAGCACTTCGACGGCGCGGCGGCGGCGCTCCGACTTGGACACGCCGGACAGCGTGAGCGCCAGCTCGACATTGGCGAGCACAGTCTGGTGGGGGATGAGATTATAGCTTTGGAACACGAAACCGACCGCGTGATTGCGGTACGCGTCCCAGTCGCGGTCTTTGAAATGCTTGGTGGATTTGCCGTCGATGAGCAGATCGCCGGAATCGTATTGATCCAACCCGCCGATGATGTTTAACAGGGTGGTTTTGCCGGAACCGCTCGGACCGAGAATGGAGACAAATTCACTGCGGCGAAAATTCAGACTGACGTCGTTCAGCGCTGTTTGATGCAGGTCGCCGACCGTGTAGGTTTTGCGAATGTGGTGAAGTTGCAGCATAGGCAGACTCCTTTCAGGAAGACATTTCCATTGATATGATCGATTATACAACAGCGAACGGCAGAATTCATAAAGAAACAGTGAACAATTTGTAGAATTTGCGGATTAATGCGATGGAATGGGCATTAAGATATACATATATATCGGTCAAGGGGATTTCGGAAACGGCACAAACAAAAACACAGGCGGATCAAGTCGATCCGCCTGTGCCGCTCTTTATTGGTTGATCAATTGTATCAGCAGTTGTTCGGCTGCCTGTGCGTCCGCCTTGCCGCGGGTGGCCTTCATCACGCCGCCCAGCAGCGATTTCAGCGCCTTCTCCTTGCCGCCGCGATAATCCGCGACCGCGTTCGGATTGTCGGCGATCACCTGTTCGCACAGCGCCCGCAGCGCGCCTTCGTCCACACCCGCCATGTCCTCCTCGCTGACCAGTTCGGACACCGGTTTGCCGGTATCCATCATCTTTTCCAGCGTGGATTTGGCGAGATTCATCTTCAGCTTGCCGCTGTCGATCAACTGCACCAGTTCGCGCAATCGTTCCGCCGTGACCGGCAGTTCGCCGCTTTCTTTGTCCGCGTCGGTGGGCAGGCGGCGGAAAATCTGCCCGATGATGAAGTTGGACACCGTGCGGGGCGACGCGCCGTCGCTCGCCGTCTCAAACAATTCCGCAATCTGGCGGTATTTCACCAGCTTTTGCGCATCCGCTTCGGGGATGTTCCACTCGCCGACATAGCGCGCATACCGCTCGTCCGGCAGCTCCGGCAGCGCGGCGCGCAGCTCCTCGATTTCCTCCGCCGAGGTGGCGATGGTCACCAAGTCCGGCTCGCGGAAATAGCGGTAGTCGTTGGCGTCCTCTTTGCCGCGCATGCTTTCGGTGATATCCAGCTCGTCGTTGTAGCGGCGGGTCTCCTGCACGACTTCCTCACCGCTTTCCACCACGTCGATCTGCCGCTCAAATTCATATGCCACGGCTTTTTCGATGAAGGTGAACGAGTTCATGTTTTTAATTTCGGTGCGCGTCCCCAGTTTTTCCGACTCTGCGGGACGGATGGACAGGTTGACGTCGCAGCGCATCGAGCCTTCCTGCATCTTGCAATCGGAAATGCCGATGTATTTCATCATCAACTGCAGTTTCTCGAGATATTCCCGAATTTCGTCCGTGCTGCTGAAATCCGGCTCGGTCACGATCTCGATCAGCGGTACGCCGCCGCGGTTGTAGTCCACATACGTGTCGCCGCGGTCGTGCACCAGCTTGCCCGCGTCCTCTTCGATGTGGATGCGGGTCAGGCGGATCTTTTTGCCGGACGACAACTGCACATACCCGTGCTCGCACAGCGGGCGGTCAAACTGCGAGATCTGATACGCCTTGGGCAGGTCGGGGTAGACATAGTTTTTGCGATCCATCTTGGAGATGGCATTGATCGTGCAGTTGGTCACCAACCCCGCCATGATGGCGTAGCGCACCACCTGACGGTTCAGACGGGGCAGTGTGCCCGGCAGACCGATGCACACGGGGCAGCAGTTGGTGTTCGGTTCGCTGCCGAATTTGGTGGTGCAGCCGCAGAAAATTTTGGTATTGGTGGATAATTCAATGTGCGTCTCCAGTCCGGCGACCAGTTCATAGCGGCTCATAAGGACACCCCCCAATCGGTTGCGGGAATCGCAGTCGTGGCTTGCTCAAACTGCCAAGCGGCGTTGAGTATGGTCGGCTCGGCAAAGCGATTGCCGATCAATTGCATACCGATCGGCAGTCCCGCCGCATCCTGTCCGCACGGAATCGACACAGCGGGCAGACCGGAGATGTTGATCGGCACGGTGCAGATATCGGTTTGGTAGGTTTCCACCGGATCGACCGACGTAAAGCCGTTCGGGAACGCCGTCATCGGCACGGTGGGGGCGAGTATCACGTCGCATTGCGCAAACGCATTGTCGAACGCGGATACGATGGTGCCGCGCAGATTTTGCGCTTTCTTGTAGTACGCGTCGTAGTAGCCGGAGCTGAGCACATACGTGCCGAGCAGGATGCGGCGTTTCACTTCCTCGCCGAAGCCCTCGCTGCGGGTCTTGCACACCATGTCGTTGCGGTCGGCGTAATGCGCGGTGCGGTAGCCGTAGCGGATGCCGTCGTACCGCCCGAGGTTGGAGGACGCCTCCGCACAGGCGAGAATATAGTATACCGGCAGCGCGTAGCGAAGCTGGGGCAGCGAAATCTCCACGATCTCCGCGCCCAGTTGCTCGAATTTGGCGATGGCGGCGCGCAGCGCCTGTTCCACGTCGGGGCGGATGCCCTCGAAATATTCGCGTGCGACGCCGATCTTTTTGCCGCGAAGGTCGTTTTTCAGCCCCTCGCAGGCGGACGCGCCCACGTGACCGCGGGAAGTGGAATCGTGTTCATCGTATTGGGCGATCGCGTCATACACCAGCGCCGCGTCCTCGACGCAGCCGGTGATCGGCCCAATCTGGTCAAAGCTGGAGGCGTAGGCGATCAGCCCGTACCGCGACACCGCGCCGTAGGTCGGCTTCAGTCCCACCATGCCGCAGAAGCTGGCGGGCTGGCGGATGGAACCGCCGGTGTCCGAACCCAGCCCGTAGACGGCGAGGTTGCCG
>CAJKXG010000051.1 GCA_905203795.1 uncultured Oscillospiraceae bacterium
ATCCACTATCGCAATTTACGGTAATTTTAGTCTTGATTTCCATTGTCTTGCACCTCCAATAATTCAGGATTGTCGTGTATGTTGCCGATTACCTCTACCTCGCTACCATAAATGTGATCAAAATCAGTACACCAAGTGTCAAAATAGATCATAAACCTTGCTTCATGTACAGAGTATACTATTTTTCCGTATTCGTCTTCGTATTCTACAATATCCCCCTCAAAAATTCGCTTTCCGTTTTTGTCAGTCAATCCTGTGTATTGGCCTACAGTTGCAGGATCAACCTTATATGCACATACATCTAGCAAATTGTCATCATAGCCTTGCAAACAACTGGTGGCGATCCTACATTCACCGTCATCTAATACGATCAAACTTCCTTCAACCCATTCGCCGTTGTCCACACGCTTCCCACGAAACAAAATTTCACGCATTGTTGTCACTCTCCTTTCTCTCTCCCATCCCATATTGCCGCTGCCTTTTTGCACAGCGGACAGTCTGATTTGACCATTTCGCTCCGCAAAGCCGATGTGCGGTTGCGGATGTCCGCGTCCTGCAACATCGCGCGGTACAGGATCATGCCGCGATCATACGATTGGATGATCCGTCCTTTTTCGATGCGCGCCTGTTCTCGCGGGACAGCGCCGAAGCGGAATTCACGGTACAGCGCGCGCATCGCCAGAAACGCGGCGATTTCCATCACGTTCAGTGATTTCGGAAGGTTTTCAAGCGGTTCACACGCAGCCGCATACCGTTCCAGTTCATCGATCTCCAATTGTCTCACCTCCGAGATAGGCTTTCAGCGTATCAATGGCGTCTTCATATCCGAGGCATACCTTTACGGCATAACCGACAGAATGAAGGTAGGAAACGAACCGCTTTTGATCCTCTGTAGGTCGTCCGTTCGGCGTTTTCATTTCGATATACAGACCGTGGTACGAACCGACGGGATACGGCAGACACAGATCGGACACGCCGCGTTTGACACCGATGCGTTTCAGCCGCGCACCCTGCTGCGCGGTGCATTTTCTCTCGTTCGGAATGTGGTACAGCCACCGAAGGCACGGGTATTTCGATACAGCCGCGTTTGCCCATGTGATCACAAGCGCCTGATGGTCGTCTTCTGTCTTTGGCTTCTTGACGGGTATCAGCATGATCTTTCCCCCATAAAACGATTGATGATCTGCGACGCTTCGCATTTGGTCAGTTCCTCCACAGCAAAATGCGGGTATTTCTTCCGGCACAGCTTACGTACAAACTTCTTTTGGCTGTCGCTTGCAGGAGATGCTCCCCAACGCTGCTTCTGCGTCTTGTCCCAAATATACCGATTGTCGGCAAAGTGGGATTCGAGTGCGAGATAGGCTTTGTCCAGCGCCGTCTGCATGGGTACAAGCTCGCCGCCGTACAGGGTGCGACCGAGCTCGTCCGCCGCCGGTATCCGCATCTTCATGCCCGGGAAAGACAGGTACAGCGAGCCATCCGGCATCTTGTACCAATCGACGTCGTGCAGATTGTATTTCTGCGCTTTCGCCCAAAGATCGACCACGCGAACGTTTTTGATCCAGCTTTCCGGACAATCCGCCGCAGCTGTCACAACATCCTCCAGTTCGAGCAGCGTCCCCTCAACGGCGTCTCGCTTCTTCTCCGGCACGTCGTCCATCGAAATACCGAGCAGAGACGGCGCGGTGCACAGCGATGCGCTTCCCGTGACGCCGACGCAATCAATGAGATTCAGGCGCGTTTTGCCTTCGCACGGTCGCAGTCCGCGCCCGACCATTTGGGTATACAGGCTATCCGATTTGGTTGGTCTGGCGATGATGATCGTTTCCACGAGCGGCATATCGGTGCCTTCCGTGAACACCATACAATTGACAAGGCAGGGAATCTCACGACGCGTGAAGCGGGAAATGATATCCGCGCGGTTTTTGGTTTCTCCCGTCACAGCGACAGCGCCTTTGATCTTTCCGGCAATTTCGTTTGCCTGCGCCACCGAGACGGTGAAGATCAGTGTCGCGCCGGTCGCCATCTTGTGATATACCTCGGCAATCGCGTCCGCCGTGCCGTCCATCGCCTGTTCCAGTTCTCCTATGGCATAGTCCCCTCCGCGCGTGTGCACGCCGCGCAGATCGTACCCGATGTTGACGCGTCGGCAATAGATGTCCGACAGATAGCCGTTTTTGATCCCCCATCGCAGGTCGCGCTGAAAGATGATATCGTCAAACACGTCATTCAGCCGCACGTTGTCCGCGCGGTTCGGTGTGGCGGTGAATCCGAGCAGCATACGCGGTCGGAAGTGATGGAATATGGCGCGGTAGCTTTTTGCTGCGGCGTGATGCGCTTCGTCGCATATGATCGTGTCGAAATCATCTGGAGAAAAGCGATCCAGACGGCGAACAAGGCTTTGCACGCCGGCGGACACGACGTCTTCTCCGTGCGAGTGCTCGCTTGCCATCTCAACGCCTGTTGTGCAGCCTTCGTAGTATCGAAGCGGCTGGTGCACAAGTTCTTCCCGATGAGACAGAATGAGCACGCGCCCCTTTCGCTGGATATGGGTAAAGGTATAGGTCTTGCCAAGCCCTGTCGCCATCTGCACAAGATACCGACCTGGCGGCTTTGATGCAATGAGATCAATGCATTCCTGCTGATACTCTCTGGCAGGCATATCGGTGTTCACTCCTTTAAATATAATCGCTTTCCGGCTCGTCGTCCTCTGTCGGTGCAGTCGGCAGCTTCATCGCGATGCATTCAGCAGGCGTTCCGGCGACGCGTCTTGACACCGATCGGTTTTTTCCGCGTGTGATGATCAGACCGTTTGCGTTAAGCCAACTGAGCAGCGCGGACGTGTTATATCCTGCTTGCTCGGCGGCGTTTATAAAGACGCTGCGCACGATATACGCGACATTGCCTTCCACAAAACCGAACACGTCGCCTACGTCTGCTCCGCGTCTAAGGCGGTTGGCGTTGGTCGTGACCCAGTCGCACATATAGTCATAGCCGCGTTTGCCGGAGGACACTGCTTCTTTGGATTTCATAAACGCAATGACATCCGACGGTTGAAGCGGATCGCCGTCGTGAAATATCCACTTGGTGACAAGCTCGTCCGCCGTCAGCAGCAGCGCCGCCGCCATTGCCTGTTTTTCGGTGGAATCGATTTGCGACAGCTCTTGAAACAGGTCGGCGTATCGGCGTTTCACTTTATCTATTACGCCGTCCTGCATCAGCTTTTTGACAAATGCCTTTCCTGCAAATCCATAGTTTACGGATAGTATATTGGCAATGCGGTGACCGTCTTTCACGACAAAGCTGTCAGAGGTGCATTCGATCTCGATCACGCGGTTGACAGCGCCTGCGCCGTCGGACGTATTGGTCAGCGGGCTTTCTCCCGTTGTCAGGATGCAATTGTGCCACACAGGCGTTTTTTGCACGCCGCCTGTCTTATTCCCTCGCGTGCGGCCGACGCCCTGTGCCAATTGGTAAACATTGAAATCCTGCCGCTTTTTTCCGTCCTTGGTTAGCTGCAATTCATCCAGGCACAGCGGCAGACTGTTGAGAAAGGCGGCTGTTTTTTCAAATCCGACCGTCGTCCCGTTGAAGGTCTGCACGTATTTGCCGAGAGACGGTTCACCCCAAACGGATGCGGCGAGCATCAAACCGACCGTTTTACCGGTGCCGCTGTCTACGCCCCACAGGTGGACGAAAAACGGCAGGCAGCCGCACGGTTCGACGAGCGCGGACGCAAACGACGCCGACAGCATGAGCCGCGCCGTCACGGAATCTTTTCGGCATTCGATAGCAGCCGATTTCCAATCGGATACTTTCCCTTTGCTTTTTACCGTATTAAACAGGTTTTTGAACTCCTTATCGCCGTCGAAGGACAAACCGTCCATATACGGAGAAAATCCGTAATCCTCTATGTACCCGAGACGACCGACAGCGCGTTCTTCCGGCAACTCGTCATAGTTCATCGTTTCCATGTCGCAAAAATATCGTACCAGCAGTTTGGCGTTTTCCGACGTGACCGATATGCCTATGGAGGCAAGATCGACAATACGGGATGATGAGGACAAGGTCACACGCGGCACGATCTGCGTGCGCCATCGTTTGCCTTTGGAAAATGCCACACGGATTTTTTCTTCCTCGGTATCCACGTTGACAAGGCGCGCGACCGGCATGACGGGATGCGGGCAAGCGTATTCTTCGACGCCGAACTGACCGTCTCGCGACACGCCGAAATCGTCACACCGCCACTGCCCGCAGTTTAAGGACATCGGCTGACCCGTGAACTCGGTCATGCCGTCCGCCACGATGCGTTTTTCGCCGCGTTTATTCGTCTCGAGGAACGATTTGTACAGCTTTTTGAAATTGACGCCGAGGCGTTTTGCATAGACAGTCAGCTTCTCAATGGCGACGTCCCGTTCAAACGGCGACTTGATATCAAAAATGGCTTGATACGGGATTTCCGTATCGAAGTCCTCCGCTGTATAAGTAAACAGTGTCTCCACGTGTGTCACCTCTCATAGTGATGATGGTCAAACCAATAGTCCAGATACTCCAGACGACCGAGCGCCGCCGCGTACCGCCCCATTTCTGACACGTTTTCCGCATCAGGACGTTTTTTGAGCAAAAGAAGATGATATTCGGCATTTTTTATATCGTATTCCGCGTTGCGTGCCTCTTTTTCCTGCCTCTTTCTATCCTGCTCGCGCCGTAGCCTTGCCATTTCCGCACGATGTTCGTCTGTGACCGGCTGATCCGCGTCCATGATGCGAAACGCATCGTTGATCAGCCGCATGGCGTTTTTGAAATCGCATCCTGTCATGCGTTGCACAAACTCAAAGATATCGGCGTGTATATCGCACACGAAGCAATGAAAGCGACCGTTCTTGAAGCTGGCGGATGGGTGTCGGTCATCGTGGAACGGGCATGTGCACATACCGCGGTTGTCCGGCTCGACGCCGTACAGCGCCGCCACATCGCGGATATCGACCGACTGTTTGATAAGTGCCGCGTCATACGCCATAACGGGCACCGCGATAATCGACGATGGTGTGAAGACGGCGTGTGCGCTTGCAGTAGTCGCAGTGTTCGCATCGATGCGGCTCTTCCTTGCCCTGCTTGATCGCCTGATAGCGCGGTGCGTTATCCTCTATCTCTATCAGCTTGGCGGTGAGATCGTCCGACGGAATGTACATGGCGGATATATCCGGCTCGGTTTCTTTTGTCCCGACGTCCAGCACGAACGGCAGTTCGCGTCCGTCCACCTCGCGGTAGATCGCGCCCTGGATGTCGTAGCCGTAATACTGTGCGAACGGGATGCGCTGGTGCAGATCATCCGACCATACAGGTGACAAATCCTTCATGATCTTCATATCCACGATAGCGCCTGCCGAAAACGGAAAGCCGAGCGCCATGGCGGTTTCCGGAAATCGGCGAACAATCTGTTCCACTTGCGCTTCCGACAGAAGACTGTCGATCTTCACCTTAAAAGGAACGCCGGAAATCGTGCCTGTCTTGATGACTTGCTTTTCGCCGCCCATCAGCAGATTGAAAAGCTCGTCCTGCTCCAAGCGCGATATGAGGATATCTGCTTCGATAAACTCTGCTTTGAGTGTGCCGTCTTTCTTACATATCTCCGGATGTTCGGTGCAGAACATCTCCATCGTACCGCTGAAATGCGCGTCCACGTATCCGCCGACCAACATCGCCTTGGTTGTCGGTCGTATGTATTCGCCTCTGATTTCCGCGAGCGCCGCCGCTTCGCATTTCGAGAAGGCTTTATACTGCGATACTGACATATAGGCAAGGTTGGCTGTCGCCGAGTAGTAGTTTTCTTCTGTGAGGACTTCTTTGAGGATCATCATATTTCCTCCTCATCCGGCAGAAGATCGGTCGTATCCGCTTCGTTTTCCGACACGGAAGACGATTGCTCCTTCGCAGCATCCTGATCCGCTTTTCGTTTGGTGGCACAGGCAGCGCAAAGAGGAGCGCCGTATTTATTGGTCGTATACTGCACCATATACGCCGCCGATTTCCCTGCTGCCGGCGAAATCACACCGCCGCAGTCGGCGCACGAAGGAAGCTTGTCCTCCTGCTTCACGCGCGGTTTATACGGTCTCACACGCACCGCATTGACCACATCCCCAAACGCCTTGATCCCATGCTCGATATACAGGACGATTTTCACGCCGATCCAATCCTCGAAATACGGAGAACCCGCTACCTTTTCGATGCTTTTTGACCGCGCCACGTTGAGGATCATCGGCTTGAGCGGTTCTGCAAAGTGCACCACCGCTTTTTGGCTTTTTCCTTCCGCCGTTGTGACAGTCTCGGAACTGTTGATGCGCTTGATGGTGACGATCTTCTCTTCGTTTTGCTCAAAATCCGCTTCCCCTATGTAGTTGGGATCGGACACGACCTTTTTCCAGTGTGTTTTCTGCTCCGGCATATGCTTCCCTCTCAATCTTCAAATTCATTTTTCCTGGCATCTCTGCGCCACTTATCAATACATTCCTCACACAGGTATTCGCTGCCCGTGTCATAATACGTTTCGCCGTCGTAGATCGCTCTGCCGCATTGGTCGCACCAACACACAGGATCGGGTTCCGGTGCGTTCGGGCATCGCGGTGCGCACGGCGTCTGTCTGCACAGCTCACACATTTTCGACACTTCCTTCCGACTTTCCGCTCAAATTGAAAATTTCCGCTTCCAGCTCATTGATACGCGCTTCCAGTTCCTTGATGCGATCTTCCGCATCTCGAAGCTTTTCATGCTCCGAATGGTAATTAAAATCAGCGACCATTTTGCTGTTTTTCAGATCAGCAATGGCTTTATCGATGATTTCTACGATGTTTTGCATAATGTAGATTCCTTTCTTTATTTGTTTTGATCAGGTTCTACCCACATTTTTTCATTCGATCCATGCTTTTTCCGGCAGACAATTGAGCAGTCTGTCAAACTCCTTGTCATGATTTCCCCAATCGTCCTGGCATCGTTCGTAGGCTTCTTCGATCTCCTTGACGATTTTCAGGATTGAGGTGTTTTCGTTTCGCAGGACTGCCATTGCCGCCGATATGCTATCGTACTGTGTTTTGAGATCGGCAAACGCAAGCGCAATCCCCATACATTGACCGATAGCGGAGATCATTTCTGCTTTCTTCATCCGCATCAGACGTTTGCCTGCTTCTGACGTCGCCAAATCCGCTTCGTATCGACTGAGCGAATAATAGTCCTCTTGGTATGTATCGAAACCGAGAACGTCATATCTGTTCCCGATCAAAGCGACGGTGCACATGTTAAAAAAGTCTTCGATATAATCTTCTCCTGTATCAAGTTCATCAATGGCGCTTCTGAGCATATCACACTTTGCTTCGAGATCCGCGAAGACCATTCGGAATTCGTACGCTTCATCCTCGTCACCATCTAAAGCCGCAACAAGACTGTCTTCGTCATCATCAACGAAATAGTGGACTGTTCCGCAGGCTTCTTCCATGTCGTTCAGTTCGGATTCGATTGTTTCCCATCCGAGTGACGCAAGCATCGGACGTCGGTATCTCATGTTCCTCGCTTTTTCGGCAGCCACATTCTGACGTACTTCTTTTACAAATACAGACGATGCCATGACGTTTCACCTTCTTTTTTGCTATTTGTTTTCGTCCGGTTCTATCCACTCGCCGCACATGATATTATTTGGCTTTTGTTTGGCTTTGATCGTCCGCATATAAGAGGTGATAGGGCATCGTAGTCCCGCGTATATGCCGTAGTCATATCCTGCCTCGATGCCATCTCCTGCCTCGATGCCATATCCTGCCTTGATGCCACATCCTGCCTTGATGCCATATCCTGCCTTGATGCCACATCCTGCCTCGATGCCACGTCCTACCTCG
>CAJKXG010000052.1 GCA_905203795.1 uncultured Oscillospiraceae bacterium
GCTGGTGGGCAAGGAAATTCCCGTCGTGGCGGACACGTATGTGGAGATGGATTTCGGTACGGGTGTGGTGAAAATCACCCCTGCGCACGA
Organism: uncultured Oscillospiraceae bacterium; assembly: GCA_905203795.1. Classification (GTDB taxonomy): domain Bacteria; phylum Bacillota; class Clostridia; order Oscillospirales; family Acutalibacteraceae; genus CAJKXG01. The sequence goes on from CAJKXG010000052.1 coordinate 91, forward strand.
CCCGAACGATTTCGCCGTGGGCGAACGTCACGGGCTGGAGGTCATCACCGTCACCACCGAGGACGGTCATATGAATGAGCTGGCGGGCAAATATGCCGGTCTGACAATTGCGGAGTGCCGCAAGGCGATCGTGCACGACCTGGAGGAGCAGGGCTATCTCCTCAAGATCGAGCCGCTCCAGCACAATGTCGGCATTTGCTATCGCTGCGGCACCACCATTGAGCCGCGCGTGTCTACGCAGTGGTTTGTGGATATGAAACCGCTGGCAGAGCCGGCGATCCGCGCGGTTAAAGAAGGCAAAACAAAATTCGTGCCGGAGCGCTTTGAAAAAATCTATTTCCATTGGCTGGAAAATATTCGCGATTGGTGTATTTCGCGTCAATTGTGGTGGGGACACCGCATTCCGGCGTGGTATTGCGACGACTGCGGCGAAACCATCGTGGCGCGCGAGACGCCGGATGTGTGCCCGCACTGTGGCAGTCACCATCTGCATCAGGACGAGGATACGCTGGATACATGGTTCTCGTCGGCGCTGTGGCCGTTTTCCACGCTCGGCTGGCCGGATCAGACAGAAGAACTGCGCTATTTCTATCCCACCAATACGCTGGTCACCGGCTATGATATCATCCCGTTCTGGGTGATGCGCATGATGTTCTCCGGATTGGAGCAGACCGGCGAAGTGCCGTTCGACACGGTGTTGATTCACGGTTTGGTGCGGGATGCGCAAGGGCGCAAAATGTCCAAGTCGCTGGGCAACGGCATTGATCCGCTGGAGGTCATTGACCAATACGGCGCGGACGCCCTGCGCTTTATGCTGGCGACCGGCAACAGCCCCGGAAACGACATGCGTTTCATCGAGGAAAAAGTGGAAGCAGCGCGCAATTTTGCCAATAAGCTGTGGAACGCCGCTCGTTTTATCCTCATGAACATCGGCGACAACGACGTGGCGCTGGAACTGCCCGCTGATCTGACGTTGGAGGACAAGTGGATTTTGTCCAAGTACAACACGCTGGTGGCGGCTGTGACGGATAATCTCGAAAAATTCGAGCTTGGCATGGCGGTGCAAAAGCTGTACGATTTCGTGTGGGATACGTTCTGCGATTGGTACATCGAGCTGTGCAAGACCCGTTTGCAGGGAGACGGTGCGGCGGAGGCACGGCAGGTGTTGGTGTTTGTCATGACCGGTATGCTGCAATTGCTGCACCCGTTTATGCCGTTTATCACCGAGGAAATCTGGCAATCGCTGCCGCATGAAGGGGAGACTCTCATGCGTACCGCCTGGCCGACGTACAACGAAGCGCTGAATTTTGCCGAGGAAGAGCGTGAACTGGAGCGCATTACCGCGGCGATCCGCGCGATCCGTAACCGCCGCGCGGAAATGAACGTGCCCCCGTCCAAAAAAGCGGAGGTGTTCATCGAGACGGCGTTTGCCGATACGTTTGAAAAAGGCGTTGTGTTTATGCAGCGGCTGGCGTCTGCGTCCACTGTGCAGGTGGGGGCGTCCTTTGAGTTGGGCGATGCGGTGCGTATCGTCACACCGGATGCGACGATCAAGATTCCGCTTGATGAGTTGGTGGACAGAGCCGCGGAATTGGCGCGTCTGCAAAAAGAAAAGGATAATGTGCAAAAGCAACTGGACGGCGTGCTGGCGCGCTTGGCGAATAAAGCGTTTACCGATAAAGCGCCGGAAGCCATTGTGGCGACTGCCCGTGAAAATGCCGCGCGGCTGCAAGAGCAGTTGACGCTGCTGGAGCAAAGCATGGCGGCATTCCGCTGATAGTCCGAAATCCGATCAAAAAATCCGCCCGTGTGAATCGTTGGATTCGCGCGGGCGGATTTGTTTGATAGTTTTTTATAATTTCAATGCCAGTGTGGCGATGTTGAAATAGATCGTCAAAGAGATCGCGTCCACAATGGTGGTAATGAAGGGGCTTGCCATGACAGCAGGGTCGAAGCCGATCCGTTTTGCCAGCATCGGCAGGGAACAGCCGACCAGTTTGGCAGTGACCACGGTGGCTACCAGTGTCGTACAGACGACGGCGGTGGCCGCCATGCTGACACCACTGTGCAGCAACATGTTGTCAACGACCATGATTTTCACAAAGCACGCGACAGCCAGCACAACACCGCAAAGCAGCGATACGCGCAGTTCTTTCCAGATGATCTTAAAGATGTCGCGCAACTCAATGTCGCCGATCGCCAAACCGCGAATGATGGTGACGGATGCCTGACTGCCGGCATTGCCGCCGGAGTCCATCAGCATGGGGATGAACGCCGTCAACACCGGCACGACTTGCAGCGATGCTTCAAACGAAGAAATGATCGAACCTGTGAAGGTGGCGGACACCATCAGCAGCAATAGCCACGGGATTCTTTGTGCCCAGATGCTGAATACGCCGGATTTGAGATAGGGGCGCTCGCTCGGCGTGATAGCCGCCATCTTTTCGATATCCTCGGTCGCCTCGTCCTCCATGACGTCCATCGCGTCATCGACCGTGACGATGCCGACCAGTCGATCTTCCAAATCTACGACCGGCAGCGCCAGAAAGTCGTATTTGTTGATCATTTTCACCGCGTCTTCTTTGTCGTCCACCGTGGTGATGGATTGCACGTTCGGCTCCATGATGTTTTCGATGGAAGCATGTTGATCTGCCAGCAGCAGATCCTTGGCGGAAACATACCCGACCAGTTTGCGGTTTTCGTCGATCACATAGCAGGTGTAAATCGTCTCTTTGTCCAGCCCGGTCGTGCGGATGTGGTCAAATGCATCCTTCACACGCATGCCTTTCTTCAGATCGACATACTCAATGGTCATGATGCTGCCCACACTATCTTTGGGATAGTGCAGAATCTTGTTGATCCACATGCGCGTGTCGGGATCGGTTTGCTTCAGAATGCGCTTGACCACATTGGCCGGCATTTCTTCGATGATGTCAACGGTATCGTCGAGATACAGTTCATCGACGACTTCTTTCAGTTCCTTATCGCTGAACACCTTGATCAGCGCTTCCTGATTGTCGCCGCTCATCTCGACGAACACTTCTGCCGCCAACTCTTTCGGCAGCAAGCGATACAGCAGCGGCAGTTCTGCCGGAGGCATTTCTTCCAGCAGCAACGCCACGTCGGCGGGATTCAGCTCGGACAGCATTTCCCGCAAACCGGCAAACCGCTTGTTCTCCAGTAAAAACCGCGCTTGGCGAAGACGCTCATGTTCGTCAAATTCCAGTGTCAGCAGTTCCCGTTTTTCCGCTGTCAGAAGCGTAAATACAGCGGGGGCGGTTTCTGCCGGCAATTCGCGGAACAGCAAAGGCAGCGTATCCTCATCCAATTCATCCAGTACCGCCGCCATCTCCTGCGCCGTCATTCCTGCCATGGCGGCGGCTGCCTGCTCGAATTCATTCTGCTCCAATAAGGAGCGCAGCAAATCAGTCATATCGTTCCTCCTACTCTCATGATTGTACCCGAACCGTGAGGAAGTATGACGCAAAACAAAAAAGCACCGTTTTCGATGAGAAAACAAGGCGATCTATCCTGCGGATATATCACCTGTCGCTCATAGAACGGCGCTTCCCGAAAAGCAAAAAGCGGCTATGATACGAGGAAAATGGACACTGCTTCAGCGCCGCTCCCCAGCCGCCTTCGACCGCCCGGTTTCGCGCCGCCAATACTCCCTGCCTCCATTTTCCTCACCTCGCTGTTTGTCGAAATCTATATTATATCATATGTCAAAATCCGCGGTTTGTCAAGTGACGAAGCAAGAAACTTTTCGCAAAAATGGGTATACTGAACATGCAGGAAGGGGGAGATGAGATGCGTCCGGCAAAACAGGCTCGTTTGTTGCTGAAAAGGCGGTGGCAGCCCGCTATTACAGTACAGTGTATCGGCTGTACGGCGGTGCTGTTTTTGCTCGTTGCCGAACGGTTGCTTTGCCGATGGCTGACGCCTTCTCTCGGCGGCTATGCCGTGTGGGCGGCAGCCGCTTTGGCGATCATCGCCGATCTGCTGCTGACTTCCCCTCTGAGAGTCGGGCAGTCGCATTTCTATCGAGCGCTGGCGGGCGGCTCGCCCGAAGCGCCGATTCGTGTTTGGCATATGTACCGACACGGCGGTTACCGCAAAACGGTGTCGTGGCGGCTGGGACTTTGGCTGCGCCGTGCGGGGTGGACATTGCTGTTCGGTTTTCCCGCTGCGGCTGTGTTTGCCTATGCGGTGTATTGCCGTCAAACGGGGTTGACGGATCCGTTGTCGCAAATGCTGTATTTGTTGTCCACCGTGACCGCCGCAGGGTTGCTGATCGCGGCGCTGATCGTTACACAGCTTGTGATGCTCCGATACATGCCCGCGCAATATCTGCTGGCAGAAGAACCGACGGCCAAAGCGGCATTTCGGCGCGCCAAGCAGATGATGAAAGGGAAAACAGGCGAGGCAGCGGGGCTGTATCTGGGGTTTTCTGGCTGGTTGTTCGCCTGCTTGTTCGGACTGCCGTATTTCTACGCCGCACCGCTGTTTTTCACAACAAGGGCGGAATGGGTTGCACGCAATCAAAAAGTGTGATATACTGGTTGCTGTATTATGGATAACGTACGGAGGAACTTATGATTACAGTATCGGATGTCAGCCTGAATTTCAGCGGACAAAACCTGTTTACGCATGTCAATTTGAAATTTGTTCCCGGCAACTGCTACGGTGTGATCGGTGCAAACGGCGCGGGAAAATCCACCTTTTTGCGCATTTTGTCCGGCGATCTGGAGCCGTCTACCGGCGAGGTGATCCGCGATCCCAAAACCCGCATGTCGGTGCTCAAGCAGGATCATTACGCCTATAACGAGTACACGGTGCTGGACACGATCATTCTCGGCAATCCGCGGTTGTATGAGATCATGCAGCAAAAGGATGCACTGTACGCCAAGGAGGATTTCACCGATGAGGACGGTGCACTGGCGGCGGAACTGGAGGGTGAGTTTGCCGAACTGAACGGTTGGGAAGCCGAGACGGAAGCGGGGCGCATCCTGCAGGGCTTGGGGCTGCCCACCGATCTGCTGTACAGCACGATGAGCGAGCTGGCGGATAAGCAGAAAGTGAAAATTCTGTTGGCGCAGGCGCTGTTCGGTCAGCCGGACATTATCCTGCTGGACGAGCCGACCAACCACTTGGACATCGCTTCCATTCGCTGGCTGGAGGATTTTCTGATGGACTATGCCGGCACCGTGATCGTGGTGTCGCACGACCGTCACTTCCTCAACAATGTGTGTACGCATATTGTGGATGTGGATTATAACAAAATCAAAATCTATGTCGGCAACTACGATTTCTGGTACGAGTCCAGCCAGTTGATGCAGCGCATGATCCGCGATCAGAACAAGAAAAACGAGGACAAGATCAAAGAACTGCAAAGCTTCATCCAGCGTTTCTCCGCCAACAAATCCAAATCCCGTCAGGCGACCTCCCGCAAAAAGCTGCTGGATAAGCTGACCGTGGAGGAGATGCCGGCATCGTCCCGTCGGTATCCGTTCGTCGGATTCCAGATGGACCGTGAAGCGGGTAAGGAGATTTTGGCGGTCGAGGGGCTGACCAAGACAGTGGACGGCGTGAAGGTGCTGGACAATGTGTCCTTCCGCGTGAATAAAGAGGATAAGATCGCGTTTGTCGGCAATGAGATTGCCGTGACGACGCTGTTTAAAATCTTGATGGAAGAAGAAACACCGGATGCGGGCAGCTTCAAATGGGGCGGCACGACCTCTCAGTCGTATTTCCCGAAAGACAATTCCGCTTTCTTCGACGGTTGTCAGTTGACCGTGCTGGAATGGCTCAAGCAGTATGCCGCCGATGATACCGAAACGTATCTGCGCGGCTTTCTCGGCAAAATGCTGTTTTCCGGCGATGATGTACTCAAGCCGGTCAATGTGCTGTCCGGCGGCGAAAAGGTGCGTTGCATGCTGTCCCGTATGATGATGTTCGGCTCGAATGTGCTGATTCTGGATCAGCCGACCAACCATCTCGATCTGGAATCCATCACGGCGGTCAACAACGGTCTGACGGATTTCAAAGGCAACGTCCTGTTTTCGTCCTACGACCATCAATTCATCCAGACGGTCGCCAATCGCATCATTGAGATGCAGGAGGACGGCGGCATTTTGGATAAGACGATGACATATGACGATTTCCTTGTGTTCAAGGGTGTCGGACAAACCGCATAATCCAAATCCCCCTTTTGTGCATATACTGTGCCAAAAGGGGGATTGCTTTATGATGGGAGAACTCACACAGCCGATGATGCGCATCATGCAGTTGCTGCGTCGTGTACCGACTGCGGCGGCCACGATCAAGGGCTCGTCCGCCTATCCGAACTTGCGCGGCGTGGTGCGGCTGTATCCGATGGGAGACGGTACGCTGCTGACGGCGGAAGTGTTCGGCTTGCCAAAAACCGAAACGGGCATTTTCGGCTTTCATATTCATGCCGGCACTGCCTGCTCCGGCAACGCAACCGATCCGTTTGCGGATGCAGAGGGGCATTTTTCGCCCGTTGTACGCGAGCATCCGATGCACGCAGGCGATCTGCCGCCGCTGTTCGCGGACACGGACGGCACGGCGTTGATGGCGGTGTATACCGATCGTTTTACGCCGCAGGAGGTGATCGGGCACGCGGTGATCGTGCACGCGCATCCGGACGATTTCCACACGCAGCCCGCCGGCGACAGCGGTATGAAAATCGCCTGCGGTTTGCTGCGCGCCATGCGAAATTGAAGGTTGATGTATATTTTACACCTTCTGTGCAAACACTGTAACCGATGCAGATCATCAAGCATCTGTATCATGCAGACAAACATCTCAATGCACATGGAGGTTAACAAACATGAGCCAGCAGAAAAACCAGAACCAGCAGAATCAGCAAAAGAACCAGAATCAGCAGCAGAATCAACAGCAGCAGAACCAGCAGAATCAGCAGCAGAAAAACCAGCAGCAGAATCAGCAGCAGAAGTTCTGAAGCTGAGGTAAACGAAAACGGTTCGCCGACACCACCGGTGTTTGCGAACCGTTTTTCGTATCTGTCAGGTCGTTTTTTGCGACCATTCTTGCATCCATTCCGGCAGCAGCGTTTCCAGCCGCTCGGCCAAATGGCGATTGAACGCCGGATCGTCTCCGACCATCGAAAGCTGGACATGCTCGTTCAAAACCGTTTCGGGGAAGGTGAAGTTGCCGAAATCTGCCGGACGAGACAGATGCACGGGGATGGATTTCGCCTTGCATTCCACCGAAATGGCAATGTTGACCGCTTCATTATTGGTAGCGGCGACACACAACATCGCCGACGTGCAGTCGCCGCGATTGTATTTGCGGGGCAGATACCGAATGTCGCCCGAAACATCCAACGCCTTCAGCCGTGCACAAAGCATGGGACTGATGACCGTCACCTTTGCCCCAAACCGCAGCAGCTGTTCCACCTTGTCGGCGGCAAAATCCCCGCCGCCGAACACCACACAGGTGTTTCCTTGCAGATGGATATACATCGGAAATCCAAACGACATGTTGTCACCCCGTTTCAAAAACTGATAAATTTCCATAATTTTCCCTGTTTTTATCAGTGTACCATAGCTTTTCATAAATGGCAAGCCATTTATCCATACATTTGCAAAACATTTGTAAATTTACTCATTTTGCCGCACACGAAAAACACAAAAGTTTTTGCGAGATGTATGTGTTAAAATGATGTGACCCAATAAAAAGGAGAAGTAACTTCCAAAGTA
>CAJKXG010000053.1 GCA_905203795.1 uncultured Oscillospiraceae bacterium
GTGCGGCGCTTCGTAAAACACCATCGTGCGCGATTCGTTTCGCAGGCTGTCAAGATGCTCACGGCGGCTTCGTTTGTTCATGCTGAGGAAGCCCTCGAACGTGAACCGCCCGCTGGGCAGCCCCGACACGGCAATCGCGGTCACCACGGCACTTGGTCCCGGCACCACGCCGACGGGGATGCCGCGTTCGTGGCACATGGCGACCAGTTCCTCGCCCGGGTCGGAGATGGCGGGCATACCCGCGTCGGACACCAGCACCGCGGTTTCGCCCGCTTCCAGACGGGCGCAGATGATGTCGCCGCGCTCCCGTTTGTTGTGCTCGAAATAGCTGACGAGCGGTTTTTTGATGTCGAAATGGTTGAGCAGCTTGAGGGTGACGCGCGTATCCTCCGCTGCCACAAAATCGCAGGTTTGCAGCGCTTCCACCGCGCGCGGCGAAAAATCCGCCAGATTGCCGATGGGCGTTCCCACCAAAATCAATTGTCCGCTCATACGCACCCGTCCCTGCTGCATAGAATACCTATAGTATACCATAAACCGGAAACGGTTGCAATCCCTGCCAAAATCTGGTATATTTATATATGTATATGAAAACAAGGGGGAGATCGGCGATGGCAAATGGCAATCCGAAGCTGCGGGAAAAGATCCGTGAGTCGCTGACCTCTGTGCTGCCTGTCACGGCGATCGTGCTGCTGCTGTGCTTTTCCATTGCACCGGTGTCGAGCGGGATGCTGCTGTCGTTTTTGTTCGGAACGGTGCTGCTCATCGTCGGAATGGGGCTGTTTACGCTCGGCGCGGACATGGCAATGTCCCCGATGGGGGAGCGTGTCGGTGCGACGATCACCAAATCCCGCAAGTTGGGCGCGGTGATCCTCGGCTGTTTCCTCATCGGCGTGATGATCACCATTGCCGAGCCGGATCTGCAGGTGCTGGCGGGGCAGGTGCCGTCCGTGCCGAACGCGGTGCTGATCGCCGCCGTCGCTGTCGGCGTAGGGCTGTTTCTCGTGCTGGCGCTGCTGCGCATTTTGTTTCGCATTCGCTTGTCGTATCTGTTGTTTGGGTTTTACATAGTGGTGTTTATATTGGCGTATTTTGTACCGCCCGAATTTTTGTCGGTCGCGTTCGACGCGGGCGGCGTGACGACCGGCCCGATGACTGTCCCGTTCATCATGGCGCTCGGCGTCGGCGTCGCGTCCATTCGCAGCGACAAACACGCTCAGAGCGACAGCTTCGGTCTGGTGGCGCTGTGTTCTGTCGGACCGGTGCTGGCGGTGCTGCTGCTCGGCATGATTTACCGTCCGAGCGGGGCGGAGGTCAGTGCCGTGATGTTGCCGGATATCCGCGATTCCCGCGAATTGTGGCAGCAATTTGCGGGCGGATTTCCCACGTATTTCAAGGAAGTCGCCGTGTCGCTCGCACCGGTGACCCTGTTTTTCGCGGTGTTTCAGTTGGCGGCACTGCGGCTGCCGAAAAAGCCGCTGATCCGCATCGGCATCGGTATTTTGTACACCTATTTCGGGCTGGTGCTGTTTTTGACCGGCGTAAACGTCGGATTCATGCCGGTGGGCAACTATCTCGGCGGGCAGATCGCGCGGTTGCCGTACAACTGGATTCTCATTCCGATCGGCATGGTGATCGGCTATTTCATTGTGGCGGCGGAGCCTGCCGTGCACGTGCTGAACAAGCAGGTCGAGGAGATCACCGACGGGGCGATTCCGCCGAAGGCGATGAGCATCAGCCTGTCGATCGGCGTGGCGGTGTCGCTGGGATTGGCGATGCTGCGGGTGCTGACCGGCATCTCGGTGCTCTGGCTGCTCATCCCGGGCTACGCGATCGCCCTGGGGCTGACCTTTTTTGTGCCGCCCATTTTCACTTCCATCGCCTTCGACTCGGGCGGCGTGGCGTCGGGTCCCATGACGGCGACGTTTCTGCTGCCGTTTGCGATGGGTGCGTGCGAGGCGCTCGGCGGCAACATCGCCACCGACGCGTTCGGCATCGTCGCGATGGTCGCCATGACGCCGTTGATCACCATTCAGGTGATGGGCTTGGTCTATCGCTTCAAGCAGACGCGCACCGCGGCGTTGGAGGTCGCGGCTGCCGAAAACGAGGATGAAATCATCGAGTTGTGAGGGGGAAACGGGTATGCACAGATTGTATGCGATGATCACCGTCACCCGCCGCAAGCTGGCGGAAGCGCTGATCCCCTACTACCGCGCGCACGGCGTGACGATGACGCTGTGCAGTCTCGGCGAGGGAACGGCCAATTCCGAAATGCTGCACTATTTGGGGCTGGCGGACACCGAACGGGCGATTCTGTTTTCGGTGTTGCCGGATGATTGCGAAAAAGCGCTGCTGCGCGGGCTGAAACGCGACATGCAGTTGGATGTGCCGGGCAACGGTATCGCGTTCACCGTACCGCTGACCAGTGTGGGCGGTGCGAACACGCTGCGATATTTGTCCGGCGGAAAATCACTGGAGGGGTGTGAGGAAATCGTGCAAACGGAAAACAAATACGAGGTGATCTTTGCCATTGCCAATCGCGACCACGCGGAATCGGTGATGGACGCGGCGCGGGCGGCGGGTGCGGGCGGCGGTACGGTGATCCACGCCAAGGGGACAGGCTCGCAGCAGGCGGAGCGCTTTTTTGGCGTGTCCATCGCGGCGGAAAAGGATATGGTGCTGATCGTCGCCAAAGCCGCCGAAAAAGCGGCGATCATGCGTGCCATCATGGACGAGGCGGGTATGCGCAGCGGGGCGCAGGCGTTTGTGTTTTCGCTGCCCGTCAGCGATGTGGCAGGTATGCGGAATTTTGACGAGGATGTGTGACAGAAGCCGCAGTATTCACCACCCGCTGTACAGTGTCGGAACTGTGCGGCGGGTTTATGCAGTTTTTCTTGCTCTTCGTTGTTACATCGACGACGGCATATCGGCGCAAAATCGTCCCCGTTTTTCAAAATAGTATTGACATTCCACACCGAAAGAATTACAATGTAAACAGAAAAAATTGGCGAATGGGCCAAGAATATGCGAAAGGATGGAGTCAAGTATGAAGAAGAAAACAGGGCGTTCTGTTTGGCGGACGCTGCTGGCAATGACGCTGTGCGGCGCACTGCTGCTGCCGTGTGTGGGCAGCGTGTCCGCCGCTGAGGCGGCGTTGCCGAGTCCCGCCGACAATCTCGTCGCCAAATACGGCAAGGAGGTCATCAAGATCGCCTGTATCGGCGACAGTGTGACTTACGGTGTGGGCGGCACGCCCTATCCGCAGCAGCTCGGTCAAAAGCTGGGCAGCTTTTTTCAAGTGACCAATTTCGGCGTCAGCGGCACGACCGCGCAAAACGACGGTCACGATCAAAATCCGAACGATCCGAAGAAGTTCGGCTATCGCACCGCCAATCCGACGCAGGGCGACTGGAACTACGGCGATGTGTATCGCACAGTCATCCCGGATGCGTCCGGCAAGACGGTGTATGAGCAGAGCCAGATGTATAAAGCGGACATTTACATCATTGCCATCGGCGGCAACGATGCCAAAGACTGCAACTGGAACAAGGGCAACAATAAGTTTGAGGAAGATTATCGCGCGCTGCTGGAAGAATATGTGAACCTGCCGTGGCACCCGCTGGTGATCGTCGGCACGTCCCCCGCAGCGGTCAAGAGCAGCTATACGATCAGCATGGACGTGGTGGCGAATGAGGTCGTTCCGATCCAGCGTCGGGTCGCGGCGGAAATGGATTTGCCGTTTGTGGAGACATTCAATTACACCGCCGGCCGCAGTGAGTATTATACCGACGACGGCGTGCATCTGAATGCCACCGGCTACGGCGTGGTGGCCGACCAGTATGCGAAGTCGATCACCGCCATGGTGGACTCCTTCTCCTCTGCGGAGTTGACCGCGTTCACGGCGAACGGCGTGAAGGGCGAAGTGGACAACGAAACGGATTCGGTGTATCTGTCCATGCCGTTCGGCACGGATCTGACCAAGCTGAGCGCCAAAGCGGCGGTGAACATCCACACGCAGGCGCTCGAAGCCACGGATTTCAGCAAGCCGGTGACCTTCACCGTCACATCGGCGGACAAAACGGAAACGAGGGAGTACACCGTGTATACATCCATTCAGCGGAAGATTCGCGTCGCGTGCATGGGCGACAGCGTGACAGCGGGCGGATTCCCGACGCAGTTGCAGACGATCCTCGGCGAAGCGTATGACGTGAAAAACTACGGTGTAAACAGCACGACAGCGCAGAAAGACGGCATGATGGAGACGCAGGGCAGCGCGGTGCCGGTCGCCGGCTCCGGCGCGTATGTCAACACGTCTCAATATGGTCAGAGCATCGCGTTTAAGCCTGACATCGCGTTCATTCTGCTGGGTGCCAACGACTCCAAAAAGAGCGCGGAAGGCGCAACCAACGGCGACTGGAATCTGGTCACCAACTGGAAGCAAGGCAGCGACCAAGCGTTTGCCGACGGTCTGGAAGAACTGGTCGAGGTCTATCGCAAGCTCGGCGCGACGGTGGTGCTTGCCACCTCCACCAAGGCGTTCAGCACCACGTGGGGTGTGCAGCCGACCGTCGTGGACAATTACATTGTGCCGATTCAGAGCGCGGTGGCGGAAAAACTGGATTGCCCGCTGGTGGATTTGTACGCGATCTTTAAGGATCATCGGGAACTGCTCGGCGGCGACGGGTTGCATCCCAACGAGAATGGCAACCAGCGCATTGCGGAGGCCTATGCCGCAGTCGTCAAGACGCAGGATATTCCGTCCTGCGCGCGTCAGGCGACAGAGATGCTGATTGACGGTATGCCGGAAAAATGTGAGTATGAGTTGGGCGCAGAGGCGCTGGATGTGACCGGCGGTGCGGTGAAGGTGCTGTACGATGACGACAGCATCGAGATTTATCCGATGCGTCCGGCGATGGTGAGCGGGTTCGACGGCAGCAAAGCCGGTACGCAGACCATCACCGTGAAGCTGCAAGGCGTCACCACGGAATTTGAGGTGACGGTGAAGGATGCGACCATGTACGGCGATGTGGACGGCAGCGAAGCAGTGGATTCGTCCGACGCGCGTGTGGTGCTGCAGGCAGCGGTCGGCAAGGTCGCGCTGACAGAGGAGCAGATCAAAGCAGCGGATGTGGACGGCAACGAGACGGTGGATTCGTCCGATGCGCGTTTGATCCTGCAAAAGAGCGTGAGCAAGATCGATCATTTCCCCGTGGAAGAATAAGCATATATCGGCAACAGGCGGCAGGTTTTCCTGCCGCCTGTTTTTGTATGCACAATCTTCCCCTTTCTGCAAAATCATCTTGACAACTTTATACGGAGCAGATACAATATGCTCAAAAGTGTCCGACATTTTTGCCGGATCATGTTATGTGCGAAAGGATGGATTGGATCATGAAAACAACACGAGCGCTGTTGCGGGCGTTGCTGGCGATGAGTCTGTGCGTGGCGCTGCTGCTGCCTTGCGTGGGCAGCGTGTCCGCCGCCGAGACGGCGTTGCCGAGTCCCGCCGACAATCTCGTCGCCAAATACGGTGAAGAGGTCATCAAGATCGCGTGTATCGGCGACAGCGTGACTGTCGGTGTCGGCGGCACGCCTTATCCGCAGCAGCTGCAAAGCAAGCTGGGCAGCTTTTTTCAAGTGACCAATTTCGGCGTCAGCGGGTCTACCGCGATGAATGACGGTCACAACGAGAGTGTCAACGAGAAAGTGCAGTACGGCTATCGCACGGCAAAGCCGTATCCCGAAACGCCGAATTGGATGCAGAGCAACCGCCGCATCATTGCAAGCGGCATTGATCTCGACGGCAACGAGGTCGAGGTGGACGGCACTTTTGACAGCACAAACGGTGTCACGTGGGCAAATTGCACCGTGTATGAGCAGACTAAGCTGTACCGCGCGGACATTTACATCATTGCCATCGGCGGTAACGACTGCAAGACTACCAACTGGCGCGAAGGGCATGCCTTCTACGAGGATTATCGCGAATTGATTGAAGAATACGTGAATTTGCCGTGGCATCCGCTGGTGATCGTCGGCACGTCCCCCGCGATGGCAGGACATCCCAGTTTCAACACCGTTGCGCTGCGCGATGAAATTGTGCCGTATCAGCGGCAAGTGGCAGCGGAAATGGGTCTGCCGCTGGTGGAGACGTTCAACCCCACCTACGATCATCCCGAATACTTCATTGATGACGGTATTCATCTGAACACGCAGGGCTACGGCGTGGTGGCCGACCAGTATGCGAAGTCGATCACCGCCATGGTGGACTCCTTCTCCTCTGCGGAGTTGACCGCGTTCACGGCGAACGGCGTGAAGGGCGAAGTGGACAACGAAACGGATTCGGTGTATCTGTCCATGCCGTTCGGCACGGATCTGACCAAGCTGAGCGCCAAAGCGGCGGTGAACATCCACACGCAGGCGCTCGAAGCCACGGATTTCAGCAAGCCGGTGACCTTCACCGTCACATCGGCGGACAAAACGGAAACGAGGGAGTACACCGTGTATACATCCATTCAGCGGAAGATTCGCGTCGCGTGCATGGGCGACAGCGTGACAGCGGGCGGATTCCCGACGCAGTTGCAGACGATCCTCGGCGAAGCGTATGACGTGAAAAACTATGGTGTGAACAGCACGACTGTGCAAAAAGACGGTATGATGGAGACGCAAGGCAATGCGGTGCCGGTCGCCGGCTCCGGCGCGTACGTCAACACGTCTCAATATGGTCAGAGCATTGCGTTTAAGCCTGACATTGCGTTCATCCTGCTGGGAGCCAACGACTCCAAACAGAGCGCGGAAGGCGCCACCAACGGCGACTGGAATCTGGTCACCAACTGGAAGGAAGGCAGCGACCAAGCGTTTGCCGCCGGTCTGGAAGAACTGGTCGAGGTTTATCGTAAGATCGGCGCGACGGTGGTGCTTGCCACCTCCACCAAGGCGTTCACCACTACATGGGGTGTGCAGCCGACCGTCGTAGACAATTACATCGTACCGATCCAGCGCGCGGTGGCGGAAAAACTGGATTGCCCGCTGGTGGATTTGTACGCGATCTTTAAGGATCATCGGGAACTGCTCGGCGGCGACGGGTTGCATCCCAACGAGAATGGCAACCAGCGCATTGCGGAGGCCTATGCCGCAGTCGTCAAGACGCAGGATATTCCGTCCTGCGCGCGTCAGGCGACAGAGATGCTGATTGACGGTATGCCGGAAAAATGTGAGTATGAGTTGGGCGCAGAGGCGCTGGATGTGACCGGCGGTGCGGTGAAGGTGCTGTACGATGACGACAGCATCGAGATTTATCCGATGCGTCCGGCGATGGTGAGCGGGTTCGACGGCAGCAAAGCCGGTACGCAGACCATCACCGTGAAGCTGCAAGGCGTCACCACGGAATTTGAGGTGACGGTGAAGGATGCGACCATGTACGGCGATGTGGACGGCAGCGAAGCAGTGGATTCGTCCGACGCGCGTGTGGTGCTGCAGGCAGCGGTCGGCAAGGTCGCGCTGACAGAGGAGCAGATCAAAGCAGCGGATGTGGACGGCAACGAGACGGTGGATTCGTCCGATGCGCGTTTGATCCTGCAAAAGAGCGTGAGCAAGATCGATCATTTCCCCGTGGAAGAATAAGCATATATCGGCAACAGGCGGCAGGTTTTCCTGCCGCCTGTTTTTGTATAGGATCGCCGCATCTGCCCATACTAACCGT
>CAJKXG010000054.1 GCA_905203795.1 uncultured Oscillospiraceae bacterium
CTGGACGCACACGGCGTGGCCGTGCGCGCCGGACTGCACTGCGCCCCCGCGGCACATCGCCGATTCGGTACCGCACCGGAAGGGACGGTGCGGATCGCCCCGTCGTTATTCACGACAACTGCGCAAAACGAACAAGTTTGCAAAATTCTTGTGAATTTCGCAAGAAACACATTGCAATACTGACACAGTATGTTATAATAAAGTATGTATGGCGCTCTGCCGCCAAATGAGGATTCCAACGCCGCTCCGGAAAGGCATGAAAATCAATATGACAGACTTTTTTGTTCAGTTGTGGGGTAACGTAACGTCGTTTTTCGGCTCCCTCAATATTTTCACCAGCATGCTGGATATTTTGCTGGTGGCATTTACCATCTATAGCCTAATCAAACTGGTGCGCGATTCCCGCGCAGAGCAATTGATAAAGGGCATTTTGGTATTGCTGCTGTTGCTGCTGGTCGCGTCGCTGCTGGATCTGAAAACGCTGTATTATCTGCTCAGCACAGTGTTTGACAACGGCTTAATCCTGCTGGTGGTCATCTTCCAGCCGGAGATTCGCCGCGCACTGGAGCGTGCGGGGCTTTCCCGCATCGGCAGCGGTTTCAGCCTATTTGGTTTGAACGGGCAGACAGACGACGACTTGGCAAAAGCGTGGCGGCGGGCGATCTCCTCGACCTGCACCGCCGTGGAAACACTGCAACGGCAAAAAATGGGCGCGCTCATCGTGTTTGAACGCGAGACGAAGTTAGGAGAGATCATCAATTCCGGCACGGTGGTGGACGCCGACCCGACGCCGGAGCTGATCGGCAATATTTTCTTCAATAAAGCACCGCTGCACGACGGCGCCGTCATCATGCGAAACGGGCGGGTATACGCCGCCGGCTGCCTGCTGCCGCTGACGGACAATCAAAAAATCAGCCGGGATCTGGGCACCCGCCACCGCGCGGCGGTGGGTATGAGCGAAAATTCCGACGCCATCGTGGTGGTGGTGTCGGAGGAAACCGCCACCGTGTCCATCGCACAATCCGGCGTGCTGAAACGCAATTTCAGCAGCGAAGCGCTACGGGTGGCACTGGAAAACGGCATTTTGTGGGATCACGCCCGCCAGTCCGATGAGGGCGACGGCAAAAAAACAAAAAAATGGCGGTTTGGCAAAAAGAAATCTTAAGTCCTCTCCCCTGTTCGGTCTGTCAAAAAGGAGTTTGGTCATAAAATGAAGAAGTTTTCCCTGAATCGATTGCTGCACAATGACCGTGCCATGATCGTTCTGTCGCTGATCGCCGCAATCGCCATCTGGTATACCGTCATCAGCGGTCCTGCCAATATCGTAACACAGTCGTTCACCGTGCGCGTCTCCGCCGCCGACATCGGCAACGGCGATCTGCACGTGTTCGGGCTGGACACGTTTGATGTGGAAGTCGAGGTGGAAGGCACGTGGGCGGTGGTGTCCCGATTGTCCGCCAACGACCTCCGCGCGCGGCTGGACACCAGCGATATCCAAGGTCCCGGCAACCGTCAGTTGACTGTCGTTGCGTCCCGCAGCAGCGGCGAGACCGGCTATGACATTTTGAAAGTGACGCCCTCCACCGTGACGGCGTTTTGCGATTACTGGGAGGAAAAAACCTACACCGTAACGGGCGATCTGCCCAACATTAAGCCGAGCGAACGGTGTCTGATCGGCGAAACCATCGTGGATCGCACCATTCTGCCGACCGGCGATATCACCATCAAAGGGCCGCAAAGCATCGTGCAAAATATCACGCAGGTGGTGGCGCGCACGGAGGAGGAACAGACCATCTCCGATGTCGCCGATTTTCCCGCCGAATTGCTGGCGCTGGACGCACACGGCAACGAGGTCGATCTGACCTACTGCACCATGCTCGTCCCCGAAAGCAGCGATCCGGACGCGGGGCTGATCGAACTGACGGATCGCGGCGTACAGCTCACCGTGTCGGTCGATACCTATCGCGAGATCACCTTCACCTACCAAACACTGCATCAGCCCGCCGGCATGACCGATCTGTCCGATTTTATCACCGTGTCTCCCCCGACGCTCACGCTGATCGGCAACAAAGCGATCATCGAACAATATGCGGATGAGCTGGCCAATCTCGGCACGATTGATTTCGATCAACTCAGCCCCGACACCAAGCAGGTCACCAAAACGCTGAACCTGCCGGACGGGATACGTGCGGAAAACAATGCGGTCACCATTTCCTTCGACTGGCAGGGCTACACCTCCAAGACGGTCACACTGGATCTGAGCGCGACCAACAGTCCCGTCACCTTCCGCGGGCTGCCTGCGGGCAAGACGGCAACGCCGCTGGTGCAAAGCCTGTCGGTCACGCTGGTGGGTCCCAGCCGCAGCTTGCGGTCGTTGACGGCAAAATCGCTGTCGATCACCGTGGACGTCGGCGCAGAGGACAGCGGTTTCATGAAATACACCGTGCGTGTGGACGTGACAGGCGACGACACGGTGTGGGTCTGCTACGGCTCGGATAATCCGGAGGGATATCCGCTGCATGTCGATATCAAATAGCGAGTGATCGCCGGAGGAAATAACCATGCGAATCAAACGACTGTGCGCGCTGCTGACAGCGATGGTGCTCTTTTTGAGCGGCTGCTCCACGTTCGGTACGGATGTGGAGACACAGCTTCGCGCACCGCGCACGACAGGCGAACAAAAGCAGATCCAGCAGGCGTTGTCGGATTTTCTTTCCAAAACGGGGATGCAGAACAGCTATGTGCTCAAATACCCCCAAAGCGGCGCGTATCGTTCCGCCTTTATTGTGGAGGATATCGACGGCGACGGCGCTAAGGAAGCGCTGGTGTTCTACCGTGTCGGCACAGAGAAAAACGCCACGCATTTCAATCTGCTGCGCCAGACGGAGGGCGAATGGGTCTCGGTCAGCGACGTCGAGGGCATCAGTACCGATGTCAGCGCGGTCTCGTTCGGCGACCTGAACGGTGACGGCGTAAAAGAGCTGTTTATCGGCTGGGGTGTGTACAGCAACCGCACCCGTCAGCTCGTCTTGTACTCACTGCGCGACAACACATTTGTGGAACACTTCAGCCAGCCGTACACCTCGTTGGTGGTGGGCAATCTCGTTTCCAACGCCTGTGACGATTTCCTGCTGCTCAACGCGACCGACAGCGGTGCGATCACCGCATCGCTCTGGTCGATGCAGGAAAGCATCCTGCAAAAACGCGGATCGGTGGAACTGGACGGCTTTATCCAGCAATTCCGCACCGCGCGCATCGTCAAGCTGAGCGACGATGTCAACGGCGTGTATATCGACTGTGTGAAAAGCGACAACCTGTGGATCACCGAATTGCTGTACTGGGACGGCGAACGCCTGCGTGCACCGCTGTACGGCGCCAACAACAACACCAACTCCCTCACCGCACGGGCGGTGGACATCCCCAGCTACGATATCGACGAGGACGGCGAGATCGAATGGCCGCACTGCACACTGTTGCCTGGCTACGAGGATGAGGAGGACAACACCCTGTACACCACCCGTTGGCTGACGACATTTTGCAGTTGGAAGCTGGACACCCAGCAGGTCACGGAGGAGTTCCCCTGCCTGTACAATGCGGACGACAAGTATTATCTGATGCTGACATCGAAAATGGTCGATAGCATCACCACCGTCTACAGCGCGGATACCCGCACGCTGGATATCTACACGCTCAAGGACGGCAAGCTGGACACCTGCTTCCTTTCCATCCGCACCTCCGGCGGCAAAAAAGCGTCGGCGGGCACACGCGAATTCACGGAACTGACGACCAACGGCTCGCTCAAATACAGCGTCTGGATCTCGCCGAACAGCGACTATACCATCAGCATGGACGAGTTGCGGTATCGGCTGGTATCGATCAAATCCTGAGCGGTCCGTATACCGTTCACCACCAAGGAGGACTTGTGCATGAAACGCATCTTAGTTTGCGAGGACGAAGCGGCTATTCGCGATTTCGTTGTCATCAATCTGAAACGGGCGGGCTATGAGGTGCTGGAAGCCGCGTCCGGCGAAGAAGCCATCACCACCTATGATGCGCAGAAGGAGCCGCCGGATATCGCGCTGCTGGACGTGATGCTGCCCGGCATCGACGGCTTTGCCGTCTGCCGCGAGCTGCGTCGCCGCAGCGATACCATCGGCATCATCATGCTGACCGCCCGCACGCAGGAAATGGAAAAGGTCGGCGGTCTGATGATGGGGGCGGACGATTATGTCACCAAACCCTTCAGTCCTTCGGAACTGGTGGCGCGGGTGGACGCGCTGTACCGCCGCGTGACCTGCGCCCGCGCCCGCACGGATAAAAACAACTACATAGAAGAAATCGTCCTCGGCGATTTCGAGCTGAATCTGCGCAACCGCACGCTGTGCCGCAAGGGCGAGCCGATGGAGCTGACGCAGATGGAATTTCAGATACTGGAATATTTCTTCTCCTCCCCCGGCAAAGCGATCAGCCGCACCGACCTGCTCAATCACGTGTGGGGGTTCGACTATATGGGCGAGGAAAAAATCGTGGACGTCAATATCCGCCGCCTGCGCATGAAAATCGAGGACAATCCCTCTGAGCCGCGGCACTTGGTCACGGTGTGGGGCATGGGCTACAAATGGGTGCCCTGACCGCGCCGATCCCGCGATACTATCTCCATGCAAACGAAAGGACGTGAACGCCGTTGGCGCATCTGACCATCACCTCCAAGGGCATCACCCGCCGCTGGCTGATCAACGGCTTGGGCGTGATCGCGGCGATTCTGCTGATCTTTGAGATCATGCTGCTGTTCATCTCCCGCTTTTATTCATATAACAACGTGGAAAATGCGCTGTATCTCCGCGCCAACGCACAGTCGGTGCTGCTTCAGCAATCGATGGCGTCGCCGAATTTTGAGTTTGAATCCAGCGCACGGGAACTGGTGGAGAGCTTCACCGATAAAGAAAAAATGGAATTGCAGGTGCTGGGCAGCAGCGGCCGCATTTTGGTCAGCTCCACCGGCTTTTCCCCCTATAACGCCGGCGAAAAGCCGAAGGATTTCCAAGACGCGCTGGCGGCAAAAAACGGCAAAGGCGTCTGGCAGGGCAAAAGCGGCGACAATGAGCCGATCATGGCTATGAGCCTGCTGGTGCGCAACACAGACGGACAGGTGATCGGCGCGCTGCGCTATGTCGTGTCGCTGTCGCTGGTCAATCAGCAGATCGCGCTCACCATGGCCATTGCGCTGATCGGCGGTGCGATCATCATCTTCTTCATCATCCTGTCCAGCTCCTATTTTGTCAGTTCTATCGTCACACCGGTGACCGAACTGAGCAGCGCCGCCCGCCGCATCGCGCTGGGAGACTACGATTCGCGCATCGAGAAAAAATACGACGACGAGATCGGCGACCTCTGCGACACCATCAATTATATGGCAGGCGAAATCGCCGCCGCCGAAAACGCCAAAAACGACTTCATCTCCTCCGTTTCCCATGAACTGCGCACGCCGCTCACCGCGATTAAGGGTTGGAGCGAAACGCTGCGGCAAGGCGGCACAGAGGATGCGGAACTGATGAAAAAAGGGCTGGACGTCATCACCGGCGAGGCGGAACGCTTGTCCGGCATCGTGGAAGAACTGCTGGATTTCTCCCGTATGCAAAGCGGACGTCTCACGATGAAGTTCGATCGCATTGACGTGCTGGCGGAACTGGAAGAAGCGGTGTTTCTGTTCCGCGACCGCGCAGGCCGCGAAGGCGTAAAACTGGAATATGTCGAAGCACTGGAACTGCCCACCGTGATCGGCGATCGCGATCGGATCAAGCAGGTGTTTATCAACATTCTGGACAACGCCATCAAGTATTCCAATGTCGGCGGGCATGTCCGTGTGGAAGCGGCAGTGGTCGGTCATCATGTGCAGATCGTCATCAGCGATAACGGTGTGGGCATCGCCAAGGACGATCTGCCGAATGTGAAGAATAAATTCTACAAAGCCAACAAGACCCGTCCCGGCTCCGGCATCGGGCTGGCGCTGGCGGATGAGATCGTCCGCCTGCACAAAGGGCAATTGGATATCGACAGCGAGGAAGCGGTGGGCACGACCGTGACCATCACCCTGCCGATCGCGCCGGACGATAATGCGTAAAGTGTCATGATAAGGAAAGGAAGAAGCAGAACATGGCAGAAAACAAGGAACAGCTTGCCAAACAGCACAAAAAGACCTCGATCGGCGGTCAGGCACTGATCGAGGGCGTTATGATGCGCGGACCGGAACGCACGGCGATGGCGGTGCGGCATGTGTCCGGCGAGATCGTCATGGAGGAGTGGGAGACCGGCGGTAAAAACCGTCCGAAATGGCAAAAGCTGCCGATCATCCGCGGCATTTTCAATATGGTGTCCTCCATGGCGTTCGGCTATAAATGCCTGATGCGGTCGGCGGAACTGTGCGGACTGGAGGACGAAGCGCCTGCCAAACCGACCGAGCCGCTGTCCGAAACGGTCTCCGAGCCGACTGAATCGCCGTCCGAAACGGCGGACGAACCGACCGCCGCTGTGGAAACGGCAGCTGCCGAAAAAGACGTCGAGAAAAAAGAACCGTCCAAAGCGGAGCGCTTTTTCTTCTCGCTGGCGATGGTGTTCAGCGTCATTCTCGGCGTGGGGCTGGCCGTCGTGCTGTTTATGTGGCTGCCCACGTTCCTGTACAGTCTGGTCAAGCAGTCCGTCCCCGCGTTGGCGGACGGTCATCGCTGGCTGCAAAGCGTGTTCGAGAGCGTGCTGCGAATGGTCCTGTTCATCGCCTACATCTCGCTGGTCTCGCTGATGAAGGACATTCGCCGCGTGTTCATGTATCACGGCGCGGAGCACAAGTCCATCTTCTGTTACGAAGCGGGCGATGAACTGACGGTGGAAAATGTCCGCCGCCAGAGCCGCTTCCACCCGCGCTGCGGCACGTCGTTTCTCGTGCTGATGCTGATCGTCGGCATGTTTATCTCCATGCTGATCCCCATCTACGATAACGTGGCGCTGCGCGTCGCCATCAAGCTGCTGACCTTCCCCGTCGTCGTGGGCATCGGCTACGAACTCATCAAATGGGCGGGACGCACCGATAATGCGTTCACGCGGACGATCTCCAAACCGGGCATGTGGGTACAGCACATCACCACCAAAGAGCCGGACGACAGCATGATCGAATGCGCCATCGCATCGCTCAAGGCGGTCATCCCGGACGATCCCGACGCGGACAACTGGTGAGCGTATGACGGTTCGTGAGCTTTTGACCAACATCACGGCACAACTGGAACAGGCGGGGTGTGACAGCCCCGCCTTTGATGCGTTATGTCTGTTGGAGGATATCGGCGGCGTGGGGCGTGGGGGATATCCCGCCAAAGCCGCCTGTACGCTTTCGCCGGACAGGGAAGCGGCGGTGTGTGCTGCCGCCGATCGGCGGGCAAGCGGGTATCCGCTGCAATATCTGCTGGGCGAATGGGAGTTTTTGCGGCTGCGGCTGCGTGTCGGCGAAGGGGTGCTTGTCCCGCGCCCCGATACGGAACTGCTGTGCGAAACGGTCGCCGCGCGTCTGCGGCAAACGTGGAACGGCGCGGCGGTGCGCGGGCTGGACTTATGCGCCGGCAGCGGCTGTGTCG
>CAJKXG010000055.1 GCA_905203795.1 uncultured Oscillospiraceae bacterium
AACCGCCCGACACTGGTGCTGGCGCACAACAAAACCCTGGCCGCACAGCTTTGCAGCGAGTTCAAGGAATTTTTCCCGCACAACGCGGTGGAATATTTCGTCTCCTATTATGATTATTATCAGCCGGAAGCATATATTCCCACAACCGACACCTATATCGAAAAAGATTCCGCCATCAATGACGAAATCGACAAGCTGCGCCACTCGGCGACATCGGCGCTGTCCGAGCGACGGGATGTGATCATCGTGGCGAGCGTGTCCTGCATCTATTCGCTGGGCGACCCGATCGACTACCGCAGCATGGTCATTTCGCTGCGCCCGGGCATGACAAAATCGCGGGATGAGCTGCTCGCCAAGCTGGTGGAGTTGCAATATGAGCGCAACGACGTCAATTTCATCCGCAACAAATTCCGTGTACGCGGCGATGTGGTGGAGATTTATCCGGCATACGCAGGCGAGAACATCATCCGCGTGGAATTTTTCGGCGACGAGATCGACCGCATCAGCGAAGTGCGCGCGCTGACCGGCGAGGTGAAAGGGCAGTTACAGCACGTGGCGATTTATCCCGCGTCGCACTACATCGTACCGCCCGAAAAAATGGAGCGCGCTCTGGCGGAGATCGAGCGTGAAATGCTGGAACGGGTGGAATATTTCAAGCAGGAAGGCAAGCTACTGGAAGCCCAGCGCATTTTGCAGCGCACGCGGTACGACATGGAAATGCTGCGCGAAATCGGCATCTGCAAAGGCATCGAAAACTATTCGCGCATTATGTCGGGACGCGCGCCCGGCTCTACCCCCTGCACGCTGCTCGATTATTTCCCCGACGATTTTCTGCTGTTTGTGGACGAGTCACACGTGATGCTGCCGCAGGTGCGCGGCATGTACGGCGGCGACTACGGACGCAAGAAGAATCTGATCGATTACGGGTTTCGGCTGCCCAGCGCGTACGACAACCGCCCGCTGAATTTTGACGAGTTTTACGCGCATGTCGGACAGGCGATCTTCGTCAGCGCCACGCCCGGAGAGTTTGAGCGCGAACACAGCGCGCAGATCGTCGAGCAGGTGATTCGCCCGACGGGACTGCTCGACCCGCAGGTGACGGTCAAGCCGACCGAAGGGCAGATCGACGATCTGATGGAGGAAATCCGCGTGCGCGCCGCGCGCGGCGAACGCGTGCTGGTGACGACGCTCACCAAAAAAATGGCGGAGGATCTGACCGATTTCTTCGACAATGCGGGGATTCGCGTGCGGTACATGCACCACGACGTGGACACCATGGAACGCATGGAGATCATCCGCGATCTGCGGTTGGGCGAGTTCGATGTGCTGATCGGCATTAACCTGCTGCGCGAGGGGTTGGATATTCCCGAGGTGTCGCTGGTGGCGATTCTCGACGCGGACAAGGAAGGATTTCTGCGGTCGGAAACGTCGTTGATCCAGACCATCGGGCGCGCGGCGCGCAACGCGGACGGGCAGGTCATCATGTACGCGGACGAGGTGACGCCGTCGATGGAGCGCGCCATCAGCGAGACGGAACGGCGGCGCGGCATCCAGATGGCGTACAACGAGGCGCACGGCATCACGCCGACCACCATCGTCAAGGATGTGCGCGATGTGCTGGAAATTTCCGGCAGCGGCAAGAAGGCGAAGGCAGCGTCCGCGAAGCAGATGTCCCGTGCCGAAAAGATGAAGCTGATCGAGGAACTGACCAAGGAAATGCGCGCGGCGGCAAAACTGCTGGAATTCGAGCACGCCGCCTATCTGCGCGATCGAATCGAAGAACTGAAAAAGTAGAAAAGCAAAAAGCGCACAAGCTTCTTATACGAAGCTTGTGCGCTTTTACTATTTTCTTATTCTGCGTGATACGTGGTAACTTCCGCCGTTTTGATCACGACGTCCTCTACCGGCTTATCTTTATCATTTGTCTCGACGGCGGCGATTTTGTCCACCACATCCATGCCCTTGAACACCTGTCCGAACACGGTGTGTCCGCCGTAATCGCGCCACGCGCCGTCCAGCGTCAGGTTGCCGCCGTTCTTTTGATACAGCGACCACACCTCATCCGGCACCGCGCTCGGAATCGGCGCGAGATAATACTGCGAATGGAAAAATGTCTCCCACGAGTCAAACAGCGAAGCAATGTCCTGCTGATTGGCTTCGTAATACTGCTTATAATAGGAAAGCGCTTTGGAGTAGTTTTTCTCGTAACTCTCTGCCTGCGATTCCGCCGCTTCTTTGGTCATCGAGCAGGAAGTCGCCTGATTGATGAAGAACTGGCTGGAATTGGTGGCTGCCACGCCGGTGTTTGCCATCGCCAACGAACCGCGCAGATTGAGCAATTTAGCGTTATACTCATCCTCAAACGTACCGCCCCACATGCTTTCGCCGCCGGTGCCCGTGCCCTTGGGATCGCCGCCTTGGATCATGAAATCCTGTATCACGCGGTGGAAGGTCACGCCGTTATAATAGCCGCGTTCGATCAGCGTGGTGAAATTTTTCACCGTTTTGGGCGCACCCTCCGGAAACAGACGGATGTAGATATCGCCGTAATTGGTGTGCAGGATCGCGATCTGCTCCCCATCCGCCGGCTCTTCCAACTGAAATCCGTACGCCTTGTCCGCATACGCATCGGTGGTCTTATTGGGAACCGGCTCGACATACGCCACATCTTGACTGCTTGTCGTGGAAGTCGTATCGGACGAACCGGACGATGTGCTTGAAGACGGGACCTTGCTGCAACCGGTAGACAGCGCCAGCATACAGAGCGCCGCCAACCCCGCGAGCAAACGAATGTGTTGTTTTTTCATCGTTTTATCCTTTCTTTACGCCACGGTTGTAATGTCGATCGAGAGAATGCACACATCCTCAACCGGCGCGTCCCGACGATCGGTTTTCACCGCCGCGATCGCATCGACGACATCCATGCCGTCGCACACCTGCCCAAACACCGTGTGGTGGAAATCGAGATGCGGCGTACCGCCGAGCTTCGCATAGTTTTCCTCCGCCTCTTCGGGGAAATAGTCGCGCAGACCCTTCATCTGCGCCAGCAACTGGGCGGGAACACGGTCGCACTGCACAATGAAAAACTGGCTGCCGTTGGTGTTCGGACCGGCATTCGCCATGGACAGCGCGCCGCGATAGTTGCGCAGTTCTACATCGAATTCATCCTCGAAGCTGTCGCCCCAGATGCTTTCGCCGCCGGTGCCGTTGCCGAGCGGATCGCCGCCTTGGATCATGAAATCCTTGATCACGCGGTGGAATTTCAGCCCGTCGTAATAGCCGTTTTTGGCGTGAGTGGTGAAATTCTCCACCGTTTTGGGCGTTTTATCGGGAAACAGACGGATGGTGATATCCCCCATGGTCGTGTGCATCACGGCGACAGTGTCGCCTTTTGCCGGACGGTCTAATTGATGAAACATCGTTTTCGCTCCTTACTATTAATACGCCTTGCCCCAGAGCACCATGTGCTTCGCTTTTTTGCCGCAGCAGACGCAGGTATCGCTCAGTTCTTCCTGCTCCAGCGGGATGCAGCGCGAGCCGACGCCGGTCACTTCCTTGACCTTGTCCTCGCAGGCTTCGTCGCCGCACCACATGGCCTTGATAAAGCCGTCGCCGTTTTGCTCCAGCACCGCCGTGATCTCGTCCATCGAGCGGCAGGCGTACGTGCGGCGTTCACGGTTGGCAAGCGCGTTCGCATACATGCCGTCGCGCACCTCACGCAGCTTCTGCTCCACGGCTTCCGCCAGATGATCCAGCGACACCACCGTTTTTTCGCGGTTGTGACGCGTCACCAGCACACACTGGTTTGCCGCGATATCCTTCGGTCCCAGCTCGACGCGCAGCGGTACGCCCTTCATCTCGTACTCGCTGAACTTCCAGCCCGCGCTGTTGTCGCTGTCGTCCAGCTTGACGCGGAACTTCTCCGCCAGCGCCGCCTGCACCTCGCGCGCTTTGTCCAGCACGCCCTCTTTGTGTTGGGCGATGGGCAGGATGACCACTTGGATGGGCGCGACAGCGGGCGGCAGCACCAGACCGTTGTCGTCGCCGTGGGTCATGATGATCGCACCGATCAGCCGCGTGGTCATTCCCCACGAGGTCTGGTGCGGGTATTTCAGTTGGTTGTCGCGGTCGGTAAACTGAATGTCGAACGCACGCGCAAATCCGTCGCCAAAATAGTGCGACGTACCCGCCTGCAACGCCTTGCCGTCGTGCATCAGCGCTTCGATGGCGTAGGTCGCCACCGCGCCGGCGAACTTGTCGCTTTCGGTCTTGCGTCCCTTCACCACGGGGATCGCCAGCTCCCGCTCGCAGAAGTCGGCATACACGCCGAGCATGCGTTCGGTCTCCTCGATCGCCTCCTCGGCGGTCGCGTGGATCGTATGCCCCTCCTGCCACAGGAATTCGCGCGAACGCAGGAACGGACGGGTGGTCTTTTCCCAGCGCACCACGCTCACCCACTGGTTATACAGCTTGGGCAGATCGCGATAGGAGTGCACAATATTGGCATAGT
Source organism: uncultured Oscillospiraceae bacterium (assembly GCA_905203795.1). Lineage (GTDB taxonomy): Bacteria > Bacillota > Clostridia > Oscillospirales > Acutalibacteraceae > CAJKXG01. The sequence continues at coordinate 4,511 of CAJKXG010000055.1, forward strand.
GCTCGCAGAACAGCGTTTCGCTGGTCGGGCGCACACACAGGCGTTCCTCCAGCTTTTCGTTGCCGCCGTGCGTCACCCACGCCACTTCGGGCGCGAAGCCCTCGACATGATCCTTTTCCTTTTCCAGCAGGCTTTCGGGGATGAACATGGGCATACACACATTTTCGTGACCGGTCTTTTTAAACCGATCATCCAGCAGACGCTGGATATTTTCCCAGATCGCATAGCCGTACGGACGGATGACCATGCAACCCTTGACACTGGTATATTCAATCAATTCCGCTTTTTTGACGATATCGGTGTACCATTTTGCAAAATCCACGTCCATCGACGTGATGGCGTCCACCATTTTTTTGTTGCCGTTTTCTGCCATAATGCGCAAACATTCCTTTCTTTTGCAGCCATATACCGCTATCTTATCAGATTCCACCGTATTTTTCAACCTTTATTTGCAAAAAAGCAAGCGCCGTCGGGCAAGATTCCCCAAACGGCGTTGACCGCTCATCGTATGTATTCCAGCAGCGGCTGCAAATACCGCTTATCCGTCCAGTCGCAGGTTTGTCCGACAGCGCTCATCAGCGCCCGCTGCCACGGCGCATAGGTGGCGGGATCCTGTTTGGCAACCGCTTTTTGCAGCAGCTTGCAAAGTGTTCTGTCCTTGAACGACATAGCGTCTTCGTTCCATGCGCCGCGACAATAGAACAACGGGATATGCGCCAGTTCCCCCTGCATATTGTGCTCCCGCACTTCGCGGACAGCCTGCTCCTCATACGGAGAAGCACCCACGCAAAACACCGCGATCTTCTTATCCCGCAGCGCCGCCATATTCTTTTTCAAAAATGCAAGTCCCGCAATGCCGGACGCATAAATGCCGCCGCCCAACACCACGGTATCATACGCCCGCACCTGCCGACAATCGGCTTTGGCGGTTTCCACACAGTCGAAACCCGTCTCTTCGGCAAGCCAAGCGGCGTATCGGGCAGTAGCGCCGTATTTGGAACGATACAAAATAATCCCTTTCGGCATGGACATTTCCTCCTATCTACGGATATCGCCATTTTACCAAAACAAACGGCGTTTGGCAACTTCAAAAACAGACCGCAGCGGTTTGACCCGTCGCGGTCTGTTTTGTCATGCATCAAAGATCGAAATATTCACCGACATCCGTTTTGTCGTTATACTGCTTGCGCACACGGATAAGCACAGAACCGTCTGGCTGTTCCGTTTCTTCGGTGATCCGATAACGGGTGTGCGTCTTTTCCAGCGTTGCCTTGTATTTCTCCGCTTCCTCATGGTTCAACGCGGCAACACGGTCTTTTGTGAAACCGAAATCCTCTTTCTGCTGGAAAACAAGCGTTTGAAAGATGCACGCGGCTTTGACACGTTTCATACTCCCACCTCCCTCTGACATCGACCGCGCGGCAACCGGTCAACGCCTGTAGTGCAGAGAGATGAAAGCGCGAAACGTCATCGTTTGTAAACCCCGAATGCCGTCGGGATCACAGGCGGCGATGCACTCTCTCGGTAATGTTCATTACGGGAAAAGTATACCATATTTTCCGCAAAAAAGCAAGCGGCATCAAGCGAAAAAGTTTGTCGGAGCACACCGTTTCAAGCCTGTTCGGACGGGAAAGCAGGCAGCTTGCCGACCGCTTTCTGGAGCATCAGACGCGCGTCGGTGGAATCCACCTGCCCGTCGGCGCTCACATCGCCCGCCGTCAATTGCCCGTCGTCCAGCGAGAGCTTGCCGACCGCGTATTGCAGCGCCATACGCGCATCGTTGGTATCCACCTTGCCGTCGCGATTGATATCACCGGGCAGCTCGTCCGCCGCGGGCAGCGCCGTATCCGCCAGCACCTGCAGCGCCGCTTGCAGCAACCGTTCCGCCTGCGCCAGTTCGGCAGTATCGGCGGCACTGTTCAGCACTTGCACCGCCTGCTGCCGTTTGGCTTCAAAATACCGCCACGCATCCGGCTGATACGCGCCCGCATCGGTGACGGTCTCCGCCACCTGCACGCAGACGGACAGGGCAAACCATTGCTGCTCCCGCGCCGCTTGTGTCAGCACCTCGGTCAGAGAACCGATCAGCGCCGTCAGTTCTTCCGCCGTCCCGTTGGTCAACACCTGCCGTGCCTGTTCGGAAACCTGCTTCAGCGCCGCCGACGTCTGCTCCGACAACACCGCCTCATCGACAGTAGCCGCCGTATCCAACAGCATTTCCAAGCGTTGTCTCAATTGCGCCGGTCGTTCCACGCCGTCCGCATATACTTCAAATTCCCAGATGGACATGCCGTACTGTGTGGCGACCTTGCTGCTTTGCAGGCGGACATACCGTCCCTGCGTGCCCTGCGGCAGCACCAACTGCTCCGTGCCGCCCTGCCCGTTGTCCACGGTGAGCACCGTTTTCCATGTCTGTCCGTCCTCCGACACGTCGATGGTGTACGCCACCGAATGTGCCGCTTCCCAGAAAATACACACGACGGACAGCGGGTAGCTTTCTCCCAGATCCACCGACAGCCATTGCGTGCCGTTGCGCACGCTGGCCCAACGCGTGGCCGGATCGCCGTCCACTGCTTCCGCCGGCTGATGGTCGCTGCCGTGCGAACCGCTGACGGTGATCGGCTGTCCGACGGCGAGATTGCTCATCTCCTCATAGCGGAACACGCACGTATCCGCCGACAGTTCCCGCAACGCGCACCCGTTGTCGTCCCGACATACCAAGCGGAGATACCGTCCGGTCGCGCCGACCGCCGCCGTCTCGCTGCCCGATACCGCTTCCTCCGACTGCCAAACCGTCGTCCAGAGGTGGTTGTCGTCGGACATTTGCAGTTCGCGGGAAGCGGGGGCATGACCGTCCCATTGCAGCGTCACCGCCTGCACATGGCTTCCCGCCGGCAGGCGGCAGGACAGCCACGCGTCCTGATCCGCAGTCTGCCACGCCGTATGCGCATCGCCGTCGAACGCCGCGTCGGCGTTGCCCGTGCTCGACGCATACCGTCCGTCGTCGCCGAGCGGCTGCGTCAGCGTCGCGCCGACATAAGGCGCGGCGGGAAACACAAA
>CAJKXG010000056.1 GCA_905203795.1 uncultured Oscillospiraceae bacterium
GGCCCTGTAATGAGGTGTTCGATCCAAACCACCCTGATACATTCTTTGAGAAGGTGTGATTTTCCCTTCATACAGCGTTGTCCCCTAACCTCCCAATTTCCCATCATCCTTTTTTTCCTTCACCACATTTCTCCTTTTCTTCTTTTTATCTTCTCTCGCTCTCTTTTCTTTTTTACCCCTTTTGGGGTGTGTGCTTGTTTGGTTTTGTGGAGTTGGAGTGGTTGAGAAGTAGTGAGCGGTGAGGGGAAGAAAAGAAAATAATATAAAAGTAAAGAGGCTCGTTGGCTGGAATGGCTGGCGGGCCTTTTTTTGCTCAAAATCTTTTTTGCCCCCAAAGTGACGAATTGAGGAAATCTATTGACTGCTGGTTTTTGGAGGAGTATTATAAAAGCGAAGATGACGAAATGCAGGAAAAGTGCATGACTGAAAACGAACTGTGTCACGGCCCGCGAAAAATAAGAATCGCGTGTCCCATTGAGGATTCTGTGTCCCGCGAATGAAAAAGGCAGACCATTGCTGATCTGCCCTGAGAATTGAAAAGCTCTATTGGTGAGCTGCCTCTTTTGAAAGCTCTTTTGGAAAGTGGGATTTATACTCGCTGAGCATAGTATTCACCATGCCTTCGTCAATCAAAACCGGCTCGGGTGTGGCAGGCGGAGTGAGGATGAGCTCTGCACCGGGGTATGCCTTTCCTTCAGGAACGGCAGGACGAATGCAGCGGGTATTGTTAGGGAAAGAACGACCGGGAGCTTTGTAGTATATGACACGAGCTAAGGTGATGCAGCGTCCGATGATCGTGGTGAATGCGTGGATGCCGCCCATGTTTGTACAGAGGGCGACCCGGATCAAAGTTTGCTGTGCAGGATAGGTGAACTTAAGGCACTCTTTTTCGGCGACCATACTCTACACATGCCACGTCTCAAGGGTGTTTCCTTTGAGACAGCCATCATTGAGCGATATCGTCGACGGGAGAGCAGTGTAGAGGAAGCTCTCATTGAGAGGTATCTCGCCGGTGTTTCCGTACGCCGTGTGGAAGATATCACAGAGGCGTTGTGGGGTGCCAAGGTGTCTCCCTCCACGATTAGCGAGCTGAACAAGAAAGCCTATGTTCATATCGAGGAGTGGCGCAACCGTCCGTTACAGGGTGGCAAGTATCCGTATGTCTAATCCGGCGCGATAACGGCTAATGTTCGGGCGGGAACAGAATAAAGGTCATTTATTCAGAGGCTCCTTAAAACATATCTACAGTATGTTTCTCCAAGGGGGACTGGTAAAAGACGAAAGGATCAGAAAGGATTCATCGTATGAACACAGAATGGTTAGAGAAATGCGCGCAGGCGGGTGAGTTCCTCTATGGCATTTATCCTTATGAGGTATTGATGCGGATGTACCGGCTCAGGGAAAGCGGAAAGGTACTGAAAACAGAGCTGAGAGCGGCGATCAACGGCAGCGCGGCATTGATGCTGGAGTATATTCCAAGGAGACTTCTGGTGTTTGATGAAATGGGATACTGTGAAGCGGGATATATTCTGCCTGATTTTCCATCAGATAGAGAGACTGCCGATTTCGTTGAGCAGGCAGCCAAGGCCGGCAATCCGTATGCGGTGCTTCATATTGACCCTGTCGAGGTGGAGTATCTTCTGAAGGAGCAGGGGGACCGCCCATTCTATATTCCCACTGCGGAAGAAATCGAAGTTTTATGCAGGGACGGGTACATCAGCAACGAAAGCTATGAAAAGCTGGACAAGCTAATCAGAAAACACGGCGGTGATTCCAAGCTGACAAGGCAGGTGTGGATAGACTTCTCTACGGGAGTAGATTTCATGGATGAGATCAACTGTTTGTTTGCCAATGTCGGCACCGGTGACAAGAGAGAGGACGATCACTCGATTTCCGGTTTCTCTATGGAAGAAGTGAATCAGGCTGTGGGGCTCCTGCAAGAGTGCTACAACAGCACCAACCTCCGGTCCAACCGTGGCTGGGCTCCGAAAGAGCTGGCTGAGAAGTTGGGCGGACTCCGGATGCCCTCCACCATTGTGCCGGTTTCCACGGAGGCAGCAAAGTTGATGCGGCAGTCTGAGAAAGCGATTTCTGCCATGGGGATAAAGGTGGACTACGAGTCTGGTTTCACCAATATGACGACCGTTGGGGAACACGGAGAAATCAGAAAAATCAAAATTGGTAGGAATGATCCCTGTCCCTGCGGAAGTGGGAAGAAATATAAGAAATGCTGCGGAAGGTAACTATCGGGAGCGAAATGTCAAGATATAATTCTGAAATATCGAATTATATCTTGACATTTTCTTGTTTTATGTTACAATATTCTCATATCATGATACAGATACCGATTGGGGAGGGCGGACGATGGAATACATCGATGTGCATCAGGCGGCGGAATTATGGGACATGACAGAGCGGCGGGTGACGGCGTTATGCCGCGACGGGAGGATCGTCGGGGCGAAGAAGGTCGGCAAGCTATGGATGCTGCCAAGCGATACCGCCAAGCCGCTGGACGGGCGGACGAAAGCGTTTGCTGCTGCCGCTTCGGTCCCGCTGGCAGTCAGCAGCACGACCACACAGTACACGGAGGTGGGCGCAAACGTGAACGCCATTCGCAAATTCGAGCAAACCTACAAGCACGCCCCGAGCCACACGGCTTTTACCCCGTATCGCATCTGTCCGATCGGGGCACATTCGGATCATCAGTTGGGCAAAATCACCGGATTTGCGATCGACAAGGGCATTCACATCGCCTACGGACCGAAGCAGAACGGCGTGATCGAGATCGCGTCGCTGCAATTCCCGAAACGGGCGCAGTGGCATGTGAACAGCACGCCGGAGTCGAAGCAAAATGACTGGGCGGATCACCTGCGCGGCGCGACCATCGCGCTGAACAGCCGCTATCCGTTGCGTACCGGCTTATGCGCCATCATCGACGGCGAACTGCCGATTGGCGGGCTGTCGTCGTCGGCGGCGGTGATCATCACGTTTTTGAGCGCGCTTTGCCGCTTGAATCACATTTCCCTGACGGAGAATGAACTGATCGAAATTTCCAAAGAAGCCGAAAACAAGTACGTCGGTGTATCCTGCGGTAAGCTGGATCAATCCTGCGAGGTGTATTGCCGCAAAAATCACCTGCTGTACATGGACATGAAGGACGATTCCTTCGAGTTGATCCCGCAGCATCCCGCCATGAAGCCGTATGAGATCGCCATTTTCTTCTCCGGCCTGGAGCGGTCGCTGGCGAGCAGCAAGTTCAACATGCGGGTGGACGAGTGCCGGTCGGCGGCGTATGCGCTGAAAGCGCTCAGCGGTATGGACTACGGCAAATTCGAGGAAACCAATCTGCGCGATGTGCCGTACGAAACCTATCTCCGTTACAAGGACAGGCTGCCGGAAAACTGGGCGAAGCGCGCTGAACATTGGTATACCGAATACCGACGCGTGGAAGCGGGTGCGGAAGCGTGGCGGCGCGGCGACATGGACGCATTCGGGAAGCTGTCGTTTGAGAGCGGGCGGTCGAGCATCGAAAACTGGGAAACCGGCAGTCCCGAGCTGATCAAGCTGTACGAGATCATGACCCAAACCGACGGTATTTACGGCGGTCGCTTTTCCGGCGCGGGTTTCAAGGGCTGCTGCATGGCGCTGATCGATCCCGCGTTTGAGGAAAGCATCAAGGAAACCGTGACGGCCGCTTATCTGAAAGCCTTCCCGCAGCTCGAGGGGAAGTATTCGGTGCATATCTGCCACAGCGCGGACGGGGTGATGTTATGAAATGCTTGATCTTGGCCGCCGGATACGCCACACGGCTGTACCCGCTGACGGAGAATTTCCCGAAGCCGTTGTTGACGGTGGGGGATAAGGCGATTCTCGACTGGTTGATCGAGGATATCGACACCTGCGGTGCGGTGGACGAATACATCGTCATCTCCAACCACAAATTTGCGCATCATTTTGAAAAATGGGCGGCGAACAAGCCGCAGACCGTCACCGTCGTGGATGACGGAACGAGCACCAACGAGACACGGCTCGGCGCGGTCAGAGACATTCAGTATGCCATCGACACGCGGCATCTGGACGACGATCTGCTGGTGATTGCGGGGGACAACCTGCTCGATTTCAGCCTGACCGCCTTCATCGCTTACGCACAGCGCAAGCGCACTTCCTGCATCATGCGGTATTACGAGCCGTCCGAACAAAAGCTGCTGAAATGCGGCGTGGTGACGGTGGACGCGAACGACCGCATCCTCGACATGACCGAGAAATCGCGCACGCCCGCTACCCACTGGTGCACGCCGCCGTTCTATTTCTACACCAAAGCGGACGCGAAGCTGGTGCAGCGGGGGATCGACGCGGGCTGCGGTACCGACGCGCCGGGCAGCTATATTGCTTGGCTGTGTAAGCAGACGCCCGTTCACGCGATGGAAATGCCGGGCGCGCGGTACGATATCGGCAATCTCGCCAGCTATGAACAAGTGCAAAAGGAGTATAAAGGACTATGTTGACACCGAATGTGACCCTCACAGGCAAAACCGTCCTCGTCACGGGCGCGGCGGGCTTCATCGGCGCGAATCTCGTGACCGAGCTGCTGAACACCGTAGAGCCGATCCACGTGATTGGCATCGACAATATGAACGACTATTACGACGTGTCTATCAAGGACTACCGCCTTGCCCAAATCGACAAGCTGGCGGCGACCAAGCCCGCATCCTGCTGGACATTCGTCCGGGGCAGCATCGCGGACAAGGCGCTGATCAAGCAGTTGTTTACCGATTACGCGCCCGCCGTCGTGGTCAATCTCGCGGCGCAGGCGGGGGTGCGGTATTCCATCACCAATCCCGATGTGTACATCGAATCCAACCTGATCGGTTTTTACAACCTGCTGGAGGCCTGCCGCCACCACACAGTGGAGCATCTGGTGTATGCCAGCTCGTCGAGCGTGTACGGTTCCAACAAAAAAATTCCCTACAGCACCGACGACAAGGTGGACAACCCCGTCAGCCTGTACGCGGCGACCAAAAAGTCCAACGAATTGATGGCGCACGCCTATTCCAAACTATATAACATCCCCTCGACGGGACTGCGGTTCTTCACCGTGTACGGTCCCGCCGGTCGCCCCGATATGGCGTATTTCGGCTTTACCGATAAGCTGCGCAAGGGGGAAACCATCCAAATCTTTAACTACGGCAACTGCAAACGCGATTTCACCTATGTGGACGATATCGTGGAGGGCGTTCGGCGCGTGATGCAGTGCGCGCCGGAAAAGGCGAACGGCGAGGACGGTCTGCCGATCCCGCCGTACCGCGTGTACAACATCGGCAACAACAGCCCCGAAAACCTGCTGGATTTCGTGGATATCCTGCAACAGGAACTGATCCGCGCAGGCGTGTTGCCGGCGGATTACGATTTCGAGGCGCACAAGCAGCTTGTCCCGATGCAGCCGGGCGACGTGCCGATCACCTATGCGGACACGTCGGCGCTGGAACGCGATTTCGGCTTCAAGCCGAGCACGAGCCTGCGCGACGGACTGCGCCAATTTGCCGAGTGGTACAAGGCGTTTTATCTGTAAGTCAAAGGAGCGGCGGGCGCTGCCATAGGGACACCATAGGGGCGGCTGCGGCATCGACAATACGGCGTATGGGTTTCTGATTCTCCTGCAGAGATGACGGGCGGCAGAAAACGGATCGCACAAACCGAAAGAAAAAAGGAGAATCTGTCAATGAACATTGCAGTAGCAGGAACAGGCTATGTCGGGCTGTCGATGGCGATTTTGCTGTCGCAGCACAACCATGTGACGGCGGTGGATATCGTCCCCGCCAAGGTGGAGTTAATCAACAACAAGAAGTCTCCGATCGTGGATAAGGAGATCGAGGAGTATCTCGCGAACAAAGACCTCGATCTGACGGCGACCACCGACGGCGACAGCGCGTATGCGGCGGCGGAACTGGTGATCATCGCCGCGCCGACCAACTACGATCCCGACAAGAACTATTTCGACACCTCGGCGGTGGAAAGCGTGATCGAGCAGGTGATTCGCGTCAATCCGGACGCCCTGATGATGATCAAATCCACCGTGCCGGTCGGGTACACCGAGAGCGTGCGGGAAAAATATTCTTGCGACAACATTTTGTTCAGTCCGGAATTCCTGCGCGAGGGGCGCGCCCTGTACGATAACCTATATCCCAGCCGCATCATCGTCGGCGTGCCGGTGAAAAACGCGCGGTTGCGCAAAGCGGCGGAAACCTTCGCGGGACTGCTGAAGGAGGGCGCGATCAAGGAGGAAATCGAGGTTCGCTTCATGAACCCGACCGAGGCGGAAGCCGTCAAGCTGTTTGCCAACACATATCTCGCGCTGCGTGTGGCGTATTTCAATGAGCTGGACACCTATGCCGAGGTGCGCGGGCTGGACACGAAAGCGATCATCGACGGCGTGGGACTAGACCCGCGCATCGGCAATCACTATAACAACCCGTCGTTCGGCTACGGCGGCTACTGTCTGCCGAAGGATACCAAACAGCTCCGCGCCAACTATGCGGATGTGCCGCAGAATCTGATCAGCGCCATCGTGGAAGCCAACGCGACGCGTAAGGATTTCATCGCCGACCAGATCATTGCGCGGCATCCGTCGGTGGTCGGCGTGTACCGCCTGACGATGAAAGCAAATTCGGATAACTTCCGTCAGTCGTCCATCCAAGGTGTGATGAAGCGCATCAAAGCCAAGGGCATCGAGGTCGTGATTTATGAGCCGACGATGAAAGAGGATAAATTCTTCAACAGCCGCGTCATTCGCGATCTCGACGAGTTTAAGTCCACCTGTGACGTCATCCTGGCCAACCGCTACAGCGACGATATCGCCGATGTACTGGACAAGGTGTATACCAGAGATTTGTATTTCAGGGATTAAACAAAGAAAAAGACTGCGATCGGGCAAGCTTGCTTGTTCGACCGCAGTTTTTTTACATTTTAATGGGCATTTCCCCTATATAAATCCGCCGAAATGTGATAGAATAAATGCCGGACAGCGACAAACGGGAGGTGAGCGGCGCACATGGATTTTTCGGCATGGTGGAATAGCTGTTGGCCGACCTGGGACTGGGTGTCCGCTCAGCTTTTTTGTGCGATGGTCGCGCTGCTTTTCGCGGCGATCTGTCGGACGGGGCAAAAGAAGGATTGGGTTCAGAAACAATATTTAGCTGCCGCGGTGGTGGGCGTCTATCTGATCCTGGTGTTCATGTCCACGGTGTTCACGCGGAAAGTGAGCGCCGATTATCGCGCCGAATGGATGCCGTTTTGGTCGTATAGACGGGTGATCATGGAACAGGATATCGGGATGCTGGCAGAGATCGTGCTGAACTGTCTGATGTTGTTCCCGTATGGGCTGCTGATGCCTGTGGTGCTGGGGGATGAGGACGGTCGGAAGCGAAATCGCCAAATCGTTTTTATCGGGTTTTTGATGTCCGCCGCCATAGAGC
>CAJKXG010000057.1 GCA_905203795.1 uncultured Oscillospiraceae bacterium
GTGGCTCAAAAGTTAAGCCGCAAGCTCGAATGTTTACTGATTTCAGAACACGACGTTGATTTCGCTCATCCAAAGCGAAAAGCATGTGACCATCAGCTTAGCATTTCGTGCCATTTTTGGCATAACTTTCAGCACTGTCGCCTACTACTACCAATAGTAGCGCTACAATGCTTACCAGTACGCTCAGAATGGCAATGGAAAAGTTCATGGTCTATACATCTCCAACCAACGAATCACGCTTTACTGCTTCACTTTGTTAAAGCGTGACTATACTATAACACATTCTCCCACAAAGTGCAAGCCCTCTCTTGCATTTTTATAAGGATGACAATTTGACGAAATAATCGTGACAATTTTATATGAAATTTGTCCTAAACCATTCGCCGGAAATATCGGTCAATACGATACACACGGATATCATGTGAAAAGATGTACCGCGGCAGTACCTGATCGATATGTCAAATCGGCAACAAATCCGCGGAATTTTCAATTATTCATAAGCGAATCAATATGGCTAAACTTCCTTATTTTTGAGCATTTTGCTGATTTCTATTTTTCTCGGTTTTGCCGATTTCAGTGTCGTTTTGTGTATATTTATTACACTTCAATTCGTGCGCGAATGGTGACAATGCGGGCGCCGCCGGTGTTTTTCTCCTCAAAAGAAAGCTGTCCGTCACAAACCTGACACAGCTCTTTCGGATTCTCGGCACTCTCATCCGCCGTATGCACCGTCAGCAACAGCCGCTTTTGACTGGCGATACAAGCCCGCTGCGCTCCTGATAACACCTCGACATGTCCGCATTCACAGGGATTGATCAAAATCGCGCGGTTCTTTTCCCGCTGACACATGGCGCGATACAGCCGCGGACAATACAACAAGTCGCCGGGCGCGGTTTTCACGTTGCTCGACACATAATAATTGTCCACCAGATTCAGTGAACATTTGCCCGTTCTCATAAAATAACATGTATTTTTATTCAGCGTAAATGCCGCTTCCAATTTGCCTTTGATCGTTCCCATGATATGCCTCCATTTACTTTCCCACCTACTTTAACATATTCCCCGGGAAAAGGCAACAGTTTTCTCACGGTCATCGTATTTGCGGCAAAATTTCACGGCATATACACAAAAAAACACCATAACTTTTAAGGGATCTATTTTGTCAACGCGTAATGTGAATTATTTTCACTATTTTTATGCAACTTTTACAAAAACGTGCAATATGCTTTGTTTTGTTTTACGCTTGTTTTTTTCATGGGGAAGAGGTATTATATAGTCAGATTCTGAAAAGAAGGAGAAAATGTTATGAGAGTACAACACGAATCCAGAGGCGCCGGCGGTTTGATCGAAAACATGAAAAAAGGTTTGACCGAAATGCTGGTCCTGACCCTGCTCAACAAACGTCCGATGCATATCTATGAGATCATCCGTATTTTGGATGAGCAGAGCGACGGCGTTTGCAAGGTTGCTTATCCCTATGCCGTGATTTATCGTCTGATGAACAGCCATCATGTCGAAGAAGCCGGCAAACGCGTGGCGGATGATCGTCTGCGTGCGTATTATCGCATCACCGATTCCGGCCGCGAGCATCTGGTCCAAATGCAGAAAGAGTATCGTATGTTTACCGACGGTATGCAGAACATCTTTGCGTATCTGGACAAAGAAGAAGTCGAAGGCTAAGATTTCACTATTTGCTTTCCGCCAACACCGCTTGGAAGTTTCCGAGCGGTGTTGTTTTTTATGACCAGAAAGAAAAAGGTTACAGTTTTGTAACCTTCGTTGATTGATTCGTAATTATATGGTATAGTGATATAGAATATAAACGAAATCCATGCAGAGAGGGGGGCGAAACATGAAAACAGCACGGTGCGCATCGAAAAAAGAGTTTTTCCGGCCATGGGTGCTGGCGCTGGTATTGTGTATCAGTATTCCCGCTTTCCCCGATTACATCGCCCCTCTGCTCGCAGGCGGCGCGTTTCTGCTGGCAAGACGGGACGCCCGTCAGCATCATCGTCCGATGACCTTCGGTACGACCGCCAAGCCGTTGATTCTCTTCCTTCTCTACATGTGCATCGGCGTACTGTATGCCAAAACGCCGCTGATGAGTTTCGGCACTGTGCTGATGTGGGTCGTCATGTTTTTGGTATACGTATCCATCACGACGGTTGTCACCACACCATCGCGTCTGGAAACAGCACTATTTTCCATCACACTGGTCACCGGCTTGATCGGACTGATCGGCACGCTGCAATATCTGCTCCGCATGGCGGGCGTGTCCGTATCGTTCCAGTTTTGGGAGTGGATTGATCGTGCGGTATATGAGATTTTCCCCTTTAGCGTCAATCTCAACGTGACCGGCAACCGCGCCTGCGCCACCTTTGCCAATCCCAATGTACTCGGCGAATATCTCGTGATCGCCTTGCCGTTTGTCATTTACTATTCTTTCTGCATCGCGCGCGATCGTTGGCGGCTGTTCAGTCGTCTCTGCCTGTTGACTTCTGTTACCGCGCTCATTTTTACCTTCTCGCGCGGTTCTTATCTCGGCGCGCTGGTTGTCGTACTGATATTCGGCATCGCCAATATTAAAAGTCTGCAACCGATGGTACTTGGCGGTATTTCAGCGCTGCTGCTGATGCCGGACAGCGTATGGTCGCGTCTGCTGGTGACGCGCAGTATGGACAAGGCGGTAACAGAACGGCTGGATGTATGGGAAATCAGCGCCAATCTGATCGCGCAGGATCCGCTGTTCGGGAGCGGTCCCGGGGTGCAGTATATCTGGAATGTGTTGAGTGCCAACAGCATTGCCGCACCGCACGCGCATAATCTGATCCTGCAATTGCTGATCGAAGGCGGCGCGGTCGGGCTGTGCTTGATGCTGTTTATCGGATGGCAGTTGGTTCGGCATGTTCTGGAAATGATCGCTCTCCCCCATGCCCGCCAGACGGGCGTGATGATCGCCGCAGTAACGGCCGGATTCTGCGTTAACGCCATGGTGGAATACCCGTTTTTGACGCCGAAGCTGATCGGTGTATTCATGATGATGCTGGCGTTGGCGGACGTGATGGGGCGGCAGCTGCTGGCACGCCCGTCCTATTTGCTGACCGACGTCCTGCCGTTCGGCTCGTTCCTGCAAAAGCGGAAAGAAGACCGCATCGCCTGTATGCGGCGGTGAATAAATAGACTATAAACGAAAGCCTTCCTCTTTTGTGGAAGGCTTTCGTTTATGCACTTACATGCTATCTGCTTATATGGTACTAACCTGCACGCGGTCTTCGTTAAACCGCATTCTTTTTCTGCCATTGATACGGGGTCTCGCCGTATTGGGCTTTAAACTGGCGGATGAAATGCCCCACATGCGGGATGCCGACCTCCAGCCCCGTCGCCGTCACCGATGTGCCGGCAGCGAGCAACTCCGTCGCCTTTTCCAGCCGCATACCCGTGAGCTGCTCCAAGGGCGTTAAGCCGATACAGCGGCGAAACAGCCGCGCAAAATACGCCTCCGACAGATGCACGGCGTTGGCAATCTGCCCGACCGACAGCGGCTCGGACAAATGCGCTTCCATGTACATCAGCGCTTCCCGTACATACGCCGCCCAGCGGTCGCCGGACGAGGACGACACCTCCCCGATCAGCCCGTGTTCACAGCACTGATACACGAGATCCAGCAGCAACGAACGGATCTTGATATCCTTATATTCGGAATCGGAACGATAGGTGTGAACAAGTGAACGGCAAAGCGGCTGCAATTGTTCATAGGCTTCATCCGCCGGTGTGACCAGCGTGCGAAACCGCTTCTTTTTCAGCCGGATATCCGACAAAATATCACTGCGGAACGATTGCTCCAAATGCACCAGATCAAACGCCATAAAGTAGCACGAGCCCGCGATGGCGGTATCCACACTGTGAATCTGATCGGGATTGACAAACACGATGTCCTTCGCGTGATACGGCAGCGTTTCACCGTCGATGGTGATCTCGCCGTCGGCTTTTCCGTAGATGATCTCCAGTTCACTGCGCGTGCGGGAAAGCGGACGCGTGCCCTCTGCTCCGCCGTTGTAGGTGATCATATCGAACGGCACATAGCCTTTGAGATGCTCGACCGCCACCTGTTCCAGCGGTGTATGGTGCGTTTGCAACTCCAAAGCGTCGAACGTGGCGAAATTATCCGGCGTGGCCGTCTCATACACCTTGATGCGGCGGATATAACACACGTCGTCGGGATCGGCGCCGAAATAGAAAAACAGATCCGTGCCGTCATCCCGCGTGCCGAAATGTGCATTGGTCAGGCGGATCGTCCATGTCGCCCACTCGTTGGCTTTGAAGAATTCCTTGTGGGTATTGATATCGTTGCCGATGATCTGCTCCTCCCCGTTTTCGCCGTTGGAGCGCATGATGATCCAGCCGTCGCGTCCGGGGTTGACCCAAAAATATTCCACTTCTACCGTCACGTCGCGGGCTTCACGGCGCACCACCGACTCCGGCACACGGTTGATCGCCAGCCAGCCGCAGTCGGGAAATCGCACACAGGAATAGGTGAACAGCGGTACAAGCTGCTCCTGTTCATCCTTGACCGTACTCATTCGGTCGCCCCCTTTTCCCTTATAGCATAGCAGTTTCCGCAGAATTTTGCAACTGTTAGGGCGAAAAAAGACAATTTTTTCCACACAGGAGTCAGAATTATGCTATATTTTGAAGAAATCGAAAAAAGGCTTTTGTTTCAGGCGGCATCGTGATATACTGTTACGGAAAGGCGGCTGTATGTATGGTAGAAGGATTTTTGACAGTGGCCCAGCAGGTGCTGGGATTATTTATTTTGATCGGCGTCGGTGTGATTTGCGGCAAAACACGGATGCTGACACAGGAAGCAGTCAAATGCTGTGCTGACATCGTGCTGTTGCTTGCCACCCCCTGTGTCATCATTCAATCGTTTCAAAAAGAGTATCAGCCAGAGCTGCTGGTCGGGCTGGGGATTGCGGCGCTCGCCGCCATCGGCTCGCACCTGCTCGGCATAGCACTGGCGCATTTGCTTATCCGTGACAAGGACGATGCGCGCAAACGGGTGCTGCGGTTCGGTACGGTGTTTTCCAACGCCGGATACATGGCAATCCCGTTGCAGGCGGCGCTGCTCGGACAGGAGGGCGTGTTTTACGGCGCGGTGTATGTGGCGGTGTTCAATCTCGTGGTGTGGAGCTACGGTGCGGCGATGATGGGCGACGGCGTCAAAAGCCTGTCCCCGCGCAAGCTGCTGCTCAGTCCGGGCGTGATCGGCGTGGCAATTGGCTTGACGCTGTTCCTCTGCCGCATCACGCTGCCGAGCGTGATCGCCGCGCCAATCGGGCATTTGGCGTCGCTCAACACCCCTGTCCCCATGCTGATCATCGGGTTTTATCTGGCAAACGCCGATCTCAAAAGCGCCCTGCGTGACCGCGGCAGCTATCTCAGCATCGCTCTGCGGTTGATCGTGATCCCGCTGCTGATGTTGGGTATCCTGTGGCTGTGCGGCGTACGCGGCACCGTGCTGGTGTCCGCCGTAGTGGGCGCATCCGCTCCTGTCGCCACCGCCACCACCATGTTCGCCACCAAATTCGGACGCGACCCCGCGCTGTCGGTCAATCTGGTGGTACTGTCCACCGTCTTATCCATGCTGACCATGCCGTTGATCATCGGACTGGCCATGGCGGTGTAACCGGCAAACATCGCAAGCGACATAACAAGCGCCCCTCTGCTTCAAAACAGAGGGGCGCTGTGTATATTGGTCTGTTCTGCGAACCGATTACAGTTTGATCTTATTGACCGCTGCCTGCAAAATCATGCGCGCGTCACTGCTGTCAACCACATCGTTTTTATCGGTATCGGCAGCCTGTCTCTGCGCATCGGTAAGTACCAATTTGCCGACCGTCGCCTGCAAGACCAGTCGTGCATCGCTGCTGTCCACGTTGCCGTCGGCATTGACGTCTCCCAGCGAAACGCTTTGGAAAGAACTGCCTGCTTTTTGGGAAATGTACACATAATCGACCAAAATTTCCGTTGTCTTGTTCTGCGCATCAGACGCCAGCGTGCCGTCGCCGGCATAAGAGATCGACAACGAGGAGACAACGCCCTCTTCGCCCTGCAAAGAGTCCATGAACGGCGTCACCGGACCGACGGCGATCAGCTGATAGTCGTCGTCAAACAGATACGCCTGCCACGTCTTATGATCCACATCGCGCAGATCCAGTTCAAACGCCACGCGATACCAGGTATCCTGCTGATAGGACGCGAGGTATTCATTATCAATCAGCACAGCGCCTTCTTGGAATGCCGCGAGAGAGATAGAACCGGCGAGGAATATATCCAGCCGCGACCACTGCATATCCATGAGCGAACGCGGATTGATGCGCAGTTCCATGCGATAGAGACTGTTTTCCTTCCCCGAAGCCAGCGTCAGATTCCGCCGCGTGACATAGGTCGTGCGTTTCTGATCCTGATAAAGACGCAGCATGGTTTGCCCGTCTTCATAGACGATGGTGGCGTTGCTGTTGGCGTTATGATCAGACTGGGTGTCGAACGACCCGCTCTTTACCGGCACGCCGGTCACGCCGTTGACCGTCTCGGTGGGATGACCGTCAAAGGATTCCGTAAACACCATTTCGGCGTCGGGATCCAACTGCGCATTATTTGGTACGCTCCAGCGGGCATGCCGCTTCACGACATTTTGGAAACCGCCCAGCAGATCCGCATCCTTCAGTTCACCGAGATAGAACAGCGAATTGAGATAAATCCGTTCGAGATTTTTTTCGGCGATCACCGCTGTGTCGGAACGATTGATGTTGCCGCCGATCACGTTCAGCGTACCGGCTTTTTCGATGGACACCAGCGGCGTGGTGTTCGTATTGAAATTACAGTTATAGGTGTTCAGCGTACCGTTGTCCACACGCAGTGTGGTGGTCGGCTTTGCCCACATCGTGAGATTATAGAAATCCACACGGTCATCACAGTCCGCTGTCAGCAACACATCGTGCTGCGGCGCGTCGGCGCCCACACCTTCTCCGATATTGTTGAAACTGGTCAGCTGCGTATTGATGATCTGCATATCGCCGAGCGCTTGGAACTCCATGGCCACGTTGCCGTAGTCCACGCCGTGACCGACCATGATCCCGTTAGCGGCTTTCCCGTTTTCGGCGACAAACTGCACACCCCGTCCGCCGGAATAGGAAAAACTGTTGAACACGATTTGGTCTGTCACATCGCCCATGCGGAAGACAACGCCGTGATTCTGCGTTTGCGTCTTCATTGCCAGTTCAAAGGCCTGTTTATTGTCATTGTCGGGGGAATTTTTCCACACGCCCCAGCCTTCGGTGCCGCCGTTCAGCATGGCGTTATAGTTGACCTGATAATTGTTGATCAAGCCGCCCGTTGAACCGCCGCCCACCTGAATGGCGTTGTTCAGGCACACGC
>CAJKXG010000058.1 GCA_905203795.1 uncultured Oscillospiraceae bacterium
CGTAGCGTTCATGGCTTGCCGCGTTGCCGTTGGGAGAAGTGGCAAGCTCGTAATGCATCACGGTTTGACCGCTTGCCGTATCTGTCTCCAGATACGAGCCGAAGATCGACATGGTTTTGTCGGACAGGGTAAACAACTCGGTCAATTTGTCGGTAACGGGGTCGTACGCGCACAGCGCGGACGGCGTGTTGAAATACAGTTTGCCGTTATAGGCTGACAAACCGCCGTAAAACCCCGGCCAATAACTGTTACCTCCCGCCGGCCAGTGAGAAGACAGCTCCCGCACGGCGACGGGCGTCGAACCGGCCAAATCGCAGGCGTACAACGTCCGATCCGACTGCACGTAATACCATGTGCCGTCAATCGTGGCAAAGGGGGCATTGATAGCTGTCCAAACGGCGTTGGTATCAAAACGCGTCGAGGAGCAGGTATAATCGCTGACCCAATCGTGATGTCCTGTGGCGCCTATAGCAGCATCACTGCACAAAAAGTTCGTATGTCCTACGTGTCCGAACCGATCCGGCAGGGCGTCGCCCCAAGTAACATCAATATGATACCAATTGCCGTCCACCAACGCCAGTGTCCAGACATGATTCATGGATGCGCTGTGTGCCCAAGAGGTGGTCACGCCGACGGCATCCATCACCGCGCGAAACGTCAGCATGTATGCCTGACAAACACCTGTGCCGCCGGTCAGAAATGTATACGCATCGGCGACGGTCAGATCGGTGTCATAGGAAAAATGGGTGCCCAGATAATCGTGGACGAACAGTAGCTTTTGGACGTCGCTCCAGTCCGTATCCACCATGTCCACAATGGCTTGCAGCCGTTGTTGATAATCCGCCCGCGCGCTGTTCAGCTTGGCGCCGGTGATGGAATAGTTCGGCAGCAGACTGGTGATATACCCTTTTTCCTTGTTTTCATAAAATGTATAGGAAGGCTCGACAAAAAACAGGTCCGGCTTTTCAAACGTCAAGCGCTGAATCGTGTCTTTCACGCTGTCCGCACTGGCCCGAAAAGCAGACAAATCAATGCTGGCGTCGGTGTTCATAAAGCCCTGATAGATCGTGTCGTACAGTGTGGGTTTAGCCGCCGCTGCTTCCGCCGGCACCGCTGCGATGAGCAACAGCAAGGTCAGCAGCAGCACCACTGCGCGTCGCATTTTAACCATGTGAATTCCTCCGCTTCTGAATCAGCCGAAAAAAGGCGGTTTTTCTGTTTTCAGTATACAAAACCGCGAGGCAATTGTCAAGGCAACCTTTGCCGATGTTTTGATGGAGCAAAAGGTTTGGGTATGCGGTTATAGGCGGTATTGTCCGCCTGCAGCGAATGAAAGGGTCTCAGCACGCAGAAACGGAACAGACGGCGGATGAATACATGCGGTTTCCCATTTGGAACATATGAAAACACGGTCTCACTCCCTTTGAAACTCGGAGCGAGACCGTGTTCCCCGTTGCTGTTCTGCGACAAGGCGGTGCGTTCTTTATCCGTTTTCTTGGGGACAGTCCACATGTGTCCGCCGTTGCGGGTCAACGTCCGTTTTGTGTGACTTTCCGGTGTGTTTTTTCATCGGCTTGGCAAACGGCGGTGTTTGTGAAGTGTCCTATATGGCCGTTTGATATTGCCGCATACCGATAAAAGAGTTCATTCGACTTACGCCCAAGGATTACTGCTTTCAGGCTGTCTGATGCCGCTCAAAAGGAATTGCTCCCACAAATACCATTTGCCGTCCTTCGCCTGACGCAGCTTCACCGGACGGGGATCGTCCGCGCCGCCGGAGGGGATGAACAGCTTGGCGATGCCCTGTTCGTCGTAGGAATGGGGATCGGACTTTACTGTCACGGTATAGGGAGCGGCGGGCATATAGTCGTTGTTCGGCGTTGCTCCGTCAAAATAGGAACGCGGCACATAATCCTTGTCGCGGAAGCGGTCGGCGATGAACTGCTTATCCATGCCGTTCATCGGTCTGGGGCCGCGCAGATAGTCGAGCATCTGATAGCAGAGTTCCTTATCTGTCGGATACAGGCACAGGGCAACCACCGTCAGCGCCGCCGTGTCAAAGGGCGTGGAGAGCGCCGCCTGGGGGAGCGTCTTGAACGCCTCCAGGCTTTCGGGCAGATCCGCGAAAACGATTTTTTCGGTTTTTGTGCCGATATTGGCTGCTGTTTGCTTGACAGCACCCGTCACGGCGGCCGTCGCTTGGCTTTTCAGTTTGTCAAAGAATGCCATAGTAAAATTCCTCCTCTGTTATCGATCAGTCTGCGCGTGCATAGCGCAAAAATTGCAGTTCGATCATATCATCGACTTCCTGGAGTTCCACCCACGGAGAAATCTCTTCGCCCAATATTTCGCCTTCGTTCCCCGTGTTGTACCAATTTTTCCCGTCTTCGGTTTTCCATTCCTTGCTATCGAGCACCATCATGCCGTCGCGGATTTCATGGCCTTCCGCCATGATTTCTTCAATTTGCTCCTGCGTGAAATCCGCGGGTAGAATCATCAGGTTCTCCGCCGTACCGTTTTCGTGGAACATCATGACGGAGTTCCGGTACGTGGCGAGGTCGTCCTCATCCGTTCCCTGTGCTTCCAGTTCCTCCACTGTTTTCCACTCCATGCCGTTTTCCGGTGAGAAACGGAGCACCTGTTTCACTTTCCATTTGCCGATCGGATTCATATTTGCATCTCCTTTTCACCATATTTTTTCAACGCTCTTACATTCCCTGAGCGTTTATTTTCTCAGAACTTTCCGCCGCCGCCGCCGTGCGTGGTGCCGGAGGACGATGTGTGTGTGCTGGAGCCGCCGGAGCTGCTTGTCTCTTTCGGTTTGGCATGTCGGGCGACTTGGGTGTAGAGGAACAAATCGCGGCTCTCGGTCACGTTCATACTGTTGGCTTTGACATAGCTGTTTGCCGCCGATTGGAATCGCACCGTTTTCAGCTTGCCCTTCATGATATTCGTGGCGATCAACGCGATCACGAAACCGACGATCGCCGCGACAAACAGGTTCCATGCGATGTTGAACGGCTCTTTGGGCATATGCCCCACATCATACGGCTGCCCCGTCTTTGCCTGAGTGAAAAAGTCATCGCAAAGATCCGCATAGATCGTAAACGCATCTGCGTATTCGCCGTCACTCAGATCAGACAAGAATTTTTCCGAGATATAGTCGATACCGGCATCCGTTATGGCGGTGATACCGTAACCGGTGGTGGAGATCCACCAGTCGCGGTCTTCCATACTGATGAGGGGCAGCACACCGTCCCTTTTCTCTCCGAAGCCGTAGCCGTTGTCATCGTAGAAATCATCGGCATAGTCCATGGGGGTCTGACCGTCCAGCGTATCTACCGTTACCACCACGATATCCGCCTGCTGTCTGACGCTGATCTCGTCCAGCTTTGCCAGCAAGGCGCTTTCCTCGCTGGCCGTCAGCAGGTCGGCGTCATCCACCACCCGCGGCCACGCACTTTCCGCGAGCGCGGGAATCGCCGCCGCCAAACAAAGGAGCAGTGCAAACAATAAGGGCAATAGTCTCTTTGTCATCTTCATTGTCCGCACCTCCTTACAGCAGCCACAGCAGATAGGAAGCCACAAAAATAGCAGCGCCTATAATGCCGGTTAAGCCGAACAGCCATTTGTTGTAGGCGGATTTGTCAAGCGGCAAGTCGCCCACCAGTTTTCCGGTCTGACCGTTCATGGCAAAGGTGTACTTTTTGCCTTTCCACGTGGTATTCAAAAGCCACACGGGATACAGCGCGTATTTTGACTGCCCGTTCTGCAAGCGGATACTGGTCGCCTCCGGTGTGACAGCGGTATACCCCTGTACCGTTGCGGAAAAAGCGTCCGCCGTACTTTGCTTGATCCGATCATTGGCGCGGCCGATGCTCTGTTCGGCGTCTACATCGTACTTATCCGCCAGATAGCCGGCGAGATAGGCCGTCTGAAAATCCACTGCTTCGGAAAAGTCAAAAGGCTCAAGAGATTCCATCAGATCATCCGGCATTTTGGTGGAGCCGTCCACCGGAACATGCTCGAAGCCGATGCTGCCGCCGCGGGTGACGGCGAAATAGCTGGTTTCCGTATAGTTGTACTCGCTGTCGCTCCAAGCGCGCACGCGGGTCGCTTTGTAGCGAATGCTGGCGTCCGCGTCGGCGTCAAAGATCCAGAACGGCACATACACGCCCTTGACCTCGTCGATGTGGTTCTGGTCCTGAAACACCTTGGGAAGCAGTTTCTTGCCGCCGTAATGCTTATTCAGCGCCGCCTTCGCCGCTTTTTTATCCAGCTTGAACGGAATCACATAGTCCGGCTTTAAGGCGCCCGAAAACTGTCCCATCATGACCACGGGATTGCCGCAGAACGGGCAGGAGGTCGCCGCCGTATTCTCGTCGCCGACAATCTCACCGCCGCAGGACTTACAGACATAGGAGCGCAATCCCTCTGTCTCGCTCTCCTGCCATTCAGCGCCGGCGGCGTTTTCCCAACGCATATCCTCTTCCGGCTCGTTTTTCAGTTCGCTGTCATAGCTTTTGAGCGTTTCCATCTCAAATTCCGTATCGCAGTACGGACATTTCATTTTTTGGATCGTGCTGTCAAAGGCGATAGCGCCGCCGCAGCACGGGCACTTATATTCCTGCAATACTGCCATTCGATCATCTCCTTTTGCGTATGTTACGTTTCAGCCAGACGGTAAAAGAATTCTTCCAGTTCCTTTTGACGGTCGCAGGTCACATGTTGGTTTCCGTCCGAAAAGGTCAGGCAAAAGCTGTATGTCGTCTCATCCATGACCTCAAAGAGGGGATTTCTTGGTTTTTTATAATTCTCCGCATAGGCAATACTGCCGTTGCGCTCCAGAATTTCAAACAGCGTATCCATGTCTTTGCCGCTGACTTCGCGGTTTTCAAACACGGTTTCATCCGCATGATCGTGCGTAAAACACGCCGCATCAAACAGCCATTTGTCCTGCTCCCGGTGCACCCAAAAGAAGTAGCCAAAGGAGTGGTCCATGTGCGAGCAGGCTATGGAAACCGCGCTGATTTCCGACAGTTGATGCTGCGCAGGCTTCGGTGCTTTGCCGCAGCCGAACAACCCCGCCAAAACCGCAAGCAGCCCCATGACCGCCACCGCCTTTCTGAAAATCTTACCGCATGTCATTCCCATCAAAAGGATCGCCGCACTGCGGGCAGAATTTCGGCGGCTGCTGACCGGGATCCGGCGTCCAGCCGCATTTATCGCACCGGAACGTGCGCTGCGGTTGCGGTCGTTTTGTGCCGCAGTTTTGGCAGAAAGCGCCGCTGTTTTGCGCCCCGCAGGAAGGGCAGAACCATGCGCCGGACGCCGTGCCTGCCGCAGTGCCGACAGCCCCTACAGTGCCTACAGCGCCGACAGAGGGTGCAGACGGTCCGTCATTTGCCTGCGGAGCGGCGGTTTTCCCCAGCAGCGCATTGCTCAGTTCATACATCTGACGCTCATAGTCCCGATACAGTTCGGTGTACTTGCTGTCCGGACGGTTGCCGTCCGACAATTCCAGCTCGATCTCATTGAACCAGGGAGAATCGACCAGAATCTGCACGACAAACTCATAGCTGTATTCATACCGAGGCGGGTTGTAGCTCTCGCTTTTTCCGTCCTCGGTTTCCCGATAGATCTCGTCCTTGTTTTCTTTGATATCCGTGTGGCAGGCCGTCACCTGAGACAGCGAAATGAGGTCCGGATTGGCGTCCCGCCAGTTGGATCTGCTCGTGACAATAAAGGTACCCGCCGCCTCATCGAGGTATACTTTTTTGCTTTCGCCAAATGTCTTGGACGGGCGGAAAGAGGACAGCTTTTGCTTATTTTCCTCCCGATAGGCAAGCTGCTGCTTGATTTCCTCTACGGTAGCGCTCTTTCTGCCGCTGAAAAACGGGGAGAGCTTTGCCGCACAGTCCTTGCAAAGATTGCCGTCCTCTAATTTTCGGTTTCCCAAAAGCCCAATCTTTTCTCCGCATACGTCACAGTATTTTTTATCAAACAATCCCATGCTCTGTTCCTCCAATCCTTTTCTCAGACGATATCGCCGTCGTCAAAGGGGTCTCCGCATTCGGGGCAGAATTTCGGCGGTGTTGTGCCTTTTTCCGGCTCCCAGCCGCATTTATCGCAACGATATTGCGGTACGCCGGCGGGCTTTTTCGCGCCGCAGTTCTGGCAGAATTTGCCCTTGTTGACCGTACCGCAGGAGCAGGTCCAGCCCTCGGTGTCCGCCGGCTTCGGAGAGCCGCATTCCGGACAGAACTTGCCGGTGACAGTCGCGCCGCATTGGCACTTCCATGCACCCGCCTGCACAGGCTCGGGCTTCTTTGCGCCGCACTCGGGGCAGAATTTGCCTGCCACAACCGCACCGCAGGAACATTTCCACCGTTCCATGCCGTCGAAGTCCCGCGGCTGCTCCATCCGCTGTTGTTGCTGCTGTTGCTGCTGACCCATGGCAAACAGGTTCTGGGCGTTCATGCCGCCGCCTGCGTTCATGGCCATACCCATACCCATGAAGCCGGTCATCGCACCGGCGCTGTTGCCCGCTGCCGTTCTCATCGCGTCTGCCTGAGCGCCCACCAGCGTTGCGCCCGCCATGGTCGGATCACGCATGACAGCCGAGCGCTGCAGCTGCTTGATCATCTCCGCGTCTTCCTCGGGCAGCGTGACCGAACCGAGGGCAATACTGACGACCTTCAAGCCGCGCAGTTCGCCCCATTTCGCGGAGAGCGCTTGATTCATGGCGTCTTCCAACTCGGTGTTGTGGGTCACGATCTGATTGGGGCGCAGTTCCAGATCCGACAGCTTTCCGAACGCAGGCTGCAAAGCGCTGATAAATTCGGTTTTCAACTGCCCGTCCAGCTCGTCACGGGTGTATTCCTGCTCCACATTCCCGCACACATTGGTGTAGAACAGCAGCGGGTCGGCGATCTTGTAGGAATATACGCCGGAGCAGCGCACCGACACATCCACATCCAGCCCGATTTTGGAATCCACCACGCGGAAGGGAATCGGGTTGGGCGTCCCGAATTTGTTGTCGATCAGCTCTTTGGTATTGAAATAGTACACCCGCTGATCCTTGCCGGTATCGCCGCCATAGGTGAAACGCTTGCCGATGGTCTTAAAGGTCTCCTTGATACTGTTTCCGAGACTGCCGGAGAAGATCGACGGCTCGGTAGAGGCGTCATAGGTGAATTCGCCCGGCTCGGCGCATACCTCTACGACCTTACCCTGTTCCACGATGATCATGCACTGTCCGTCCGCGACAGCGATGCCGGAACCGGAGGTGATAATATTGTCATTGCCCTTGGTATTGGAAGAACGTCCGCTGACGCGCTTCTGGCCTTTGGTCACCATGACCTCCTTGCCCATCGACTCACAGTAGAAGAATTCCTTCCACTGATC
>CAJKXG010000059.1 GCA_905203795.1 uncultured Oscillospiraceae bacterium
GCATGGGCAAAAGCGGACGGCCGCACCCGCCCGACGACGGCGGCGGTGACCGATCACACGGCGGTGGTGACACGCGCCACCGCGAACACGCGCAAAAACAACGCCGCGTCCTATACGTCGCAGGCGGCGTTGGCGCTGAAGGTGATCGGTGCGGACATCTCCGCCGAGGAAGCGGCGGACAGCAACGCCTATCTCGAATTCACGGTGAAACCGAACCAGACGGTGTATCTGGTGACGGCGGTCGGCGGCGGCGGACAGACCTACGATAATAAGGATGTGCTGAAAGCCGCGGCATTGCCGACGGATGAAGCGGCGGCTTTGCTGGCGACGGTCACGGACAGCGCGTCGATCGACGCCCTGTATGCGGCGCACGCGGCGTGGTGGAAGGATTTTTGGATGAAATCCTACATCCTGATGGATGAAGACGACGCGGATCTGCAAACCATTCAGCGGTATTATTACGCGGCGCAGTATTTCCTCGGCTGCATGTGCAACGAGGATGGGGTGGCGCCTGGGCTGTACGGCATCTGGCACACCACCGATACCCCGAGCTGGAACAGCGACTATCATCTGAACTATAACTTCATCTCGACCTTCTACGGATTGTATTCCTCCGGACGCGCCAATCTCGTGAAAGGCGCTGTGCAGCAGATTCTCGATTATGTGCCCGCCGCCCAAGCGGCTTCGCAGTCGATCGTGCAGCTGCGGCAGCTCAACCGCGACTTTGTCGATTACAAGGTCGAAAAGGGCGACATCGACGCGAAAAAGGGCATCGAAGGCGGCTTGCTGTTCCCGGTCGGCATCGGTCCGTACGGGATGGTGCTGGATGCCAACTACCACAATCAGGCGCTCAACGCCGCCTTCAGCGCCACCATGCTGATCGAATATTACGAGTATACCGGCGACCAGACCTTCCTGGAGGAGTCGCTCTATGATTTCCTCAAGGGCTGTGCTACCTTCTACGAGGCATGGCTGGAGTATGATGAAGAAACCGGTGCCTATACGCTGTACGCGGGCTATAACGAAGGCTCGTGGTCGATCAATCCGGCGGTGGAATTGGCGGTGCTCAAGTGCACGCTGTCGCACCTGATCGAGTATTCCGAACAGCTCAATCTGGATGCCGATCACCGCGACAAATGGGTGGATATGCTGGAAAATCTCGCGGATCAGCCCACAGCGGAGTACAACGGTCTGACGGTGTATTCGCTGGCGGAGCGAGAGTACAGCAACGGCGAGTGGAAGCCCATGGCAAATCCGGTGCCCGGCGACGGCAACATTCTGCCGATGGAAAGCGCAGAACCGGCCGGTGTGCTGGGGTATTACTCCGATGAGCAAGCGCTGGAGATCGCCTGGAACACCATCAATGTGTTCTCGTCCAGAGGCGCATGGAGCCAGAACAACAACTTCCCGAAGATTTTCCCGATCGCGGTCAATGTGCGGTATGATACGGCTACGATCACACGGCAGTTGGCGTCCGTTATCCGCAACAAGACGGTCGCCAACCTGCGCATCAGCGACAACATGCACGGTGCGGAAAAATGCGGCACTACGCAAGCAGTCAACAATATGCTGCTGCTGTCCGATCACGGGGTCATCAAGCTGTTCGGCAGTTGGCAGAGCGACCGCAGCGTGTCCTTTAAGCGGCTGTGCACAAACGGCGGCGTGACGGTGTCGGCTTCGTTTGACGGCAACAAGGGCGAAGCGGCGAGCGCGGAGCTGACCTGTGCCAAGGACGGCAGCATCACGGTGGCGTCGCTGTGGACGGATATGCGGGTGCTGGATTCCAAGGGCAACGAAGTGACCGCCACGCTTGGCAGCGCTCCCAACCATCCCGACGAAGCGACCTACACCTTTGAGGCGAAGGCGGGCGAGACGTATTCGTTTGTGAAGGGCCCGAAGGCCATCGAGGAAGAGCCGAAGATTCTGTACGGCGATGTGAACTTCGACGGCGCGGTGGATTCCTCCGACGCGCGCATGGTGCTGCAAGCGGCGGTGAACAAGATCGCGCTGGATGATACGCAGCGCACGGTGGCGGATGTGGACGGCAACGACACGATCGATTCCTCCGACGCGCGCTATATCCTGCAAAAGAGCGTGAACAAACTGGATTTGTTCCCTGTGGAGCAAGAGGAAGCTGTGTAAATGACAGCGGTTTCTGCTCTGTGCAGCAAACAAGCTCATTGGTGATCCGTCCGTCGCCGCTCCCGTGCGCGGCGGATGAGATGCACAGCATGTAAAAGCAAAAAAGGGGCGTTCCGAGCAACGTCTGAAAACCGTGAACCGTTATGACAGCGGTATCGGTATGGTCCGTGGCAAACGGATGCGTTTTGCCGCTGCTCTCGGTTTTCCGACGCTCCGAACGCCCCCTTTCTGCATGTGTTTTCCGGTTGATCTGTGTATCCGCGATCCTGTTCAGTTTTTTCGGAGCGCTGATTTCCTTAAGGCTTTCCCTTTGATTTCTGCTGGGGAATACCGCTTGTCAAACCAATGCTCAGGCTCATGGGCAATGGTGACCACGATCTCGGAAAGACTAACGGCTTCCCCGCTGCTTCCCTCATTTCGGCTCTGCGCCACCCATTCTCCCTCGGAGGATACCATGGCTTCCCCCGCATATTGGGAGGTGGTGTCGGTGATTTCGGGGTTGACAGTATCGACGGATTGTGATACAGTAGTATTGAGGGGATCGCCCTGAATCGCGTTATCTACGGAGCGCGACATGCCGCGTTTGCGGTGGCCGATCCCCTCTTTTTTGCGTGTGTTAAGGCGTAAACGTGATTTCGACCATCCGTTGCCCTTCCTTAGCGCACCATGTTCATCCATGACAACACCATATTTCAACACCTGAGGCACAACGGCAAAAGCAGGAATATCTTCTTTGCGTTTTCCACACGTATCATGTTGGAGGTGTACCTTGGACTTCTTAAAAGAGTATGACAGGCTGAAATCGCAGCGATTCCCGATTACCGAAACATTGCATTTTTCGTATGAGCTTGGAAAAAGTGCCGATATCGAACTGCATTTTCAGCTTTACTGTATGGATCAGGCTCTTCCGCGGGGGATGAGAGGGGATATCGAAAATCATTTTGACAAGCACGGTCCTGCCGGCATCGAGTATCTCCGCGGCTTGCTGGATGACCCCGACCGAACAAAAGCGATCAACGCCGCCTATCTCATGGCGGAAATGATCCGCAAGCTCCGCTGGAGCGGACGCGACGAAGCCGAGCGAGACCTGCGCTGCGGGCTTGTTCGGCTGTCGTCGGAGGCTCAACCCGAAATCCGACGGAAAAGTATCATTGCGCTCGGCTGGGTGGGAACGGCGTGTGAGATTCCGCTGCTTTGCGGGCATCTTCTGCATGACGAGGATGCGCTCTGCCGCGCATGGTCGGCGTCGTGTTTTTTGCAAATGTGCGGACGTGTTCCCGCCGACGTGATGCAGCCTATGATAAGGGACGCTTTATTGCAGTGCCTGATCAGCGAGGAGGACGCCTTCGTCTGCGGTGTGGCCATCGAAGCCTGCGGCGACGTTTGGAATAAGAAACTGCGGTTACGCGATGCGGATATTGAAAACCGAAATGAAGCGGCCATCGCAAAAGCGAAAAAACGTGCGATGTCCCTTTTGCAAAAAGCAACGCCTGCCGCATCCTCCTGAACCAATGTTATAAAAAACAAGCCCGTCTTTATCGGACGGGCTTGTTTGGCGTCGTGCGCTTGTCGGCGAGCTTTTCGGTATCGGAGGAGGCGGTGGTTTTGCTGTATTTCGCGGATGCGGTGTCGCCGAGCAGCACGCAGCAATACAGATACAACACGTCTACAATGGCGATTTGTCCGGCGATGAACTGAATGTCCCGATCCACCGGATGATCGGTGCTGCGACCGGTGGTAAACAGGGAATAGTCGCACACCTTGGAAAGCGGCGTGACGCAAAAATCACTCAGTCCCACAACGGTGACGCCGTTGTCCCGACAGGTCGCCGCCATGTCCACCACACCGGTTGTGCGGCCGGAGGAGGAAACGGCAAACAGCACGTCGCCCGGCTTGAGCAGTGCGGCCTGCATGCGGCAGAGGGTGCTGTCGATGAAATAGTGGCAGTTCAGCCCGATGCGGAACAGACGGCTGCATGCGTATTGCGCGATCAGCCCCGACGCACCCACGCCTGCAAAGCCGATCGAACCGGCGTTCACCAGCGCGGTCGCCACTGTCTCGACCGTGGCGGGGTCGATCAGCTCAAAGCTGTCGTCCAGCACCTTTTTTGCCAGCCGATGCACGTTTGCGCAGATGCCGGACACCGAGCTTTCGGGATATACGGCGAGACTTTGCGTCATTTGCGAAAGGTCCTTTTCGCTGGTCAGATACGCCAGTATGCCGCGCTGGAAATCGCGGTATCCCGCATATTCCAGCCGCCGGCAAAAGCGGTTGACCGTCGCGTAGCTGGAATGCGTCCGTTCTGCCAGCTCGTCCATCGTCAGCGACAGCACCGCGTCCGGATTGTCCAGAACGTAATGTGCGATGGTGCGCTCTGTCGGCGGCAGAGAGGGTAGATGCCAGCGGATGCGGGCTATGCAGTTTTGTGAACGCCACTCGTTGCTCATAGAGTTCCTCGTCTCTTTTCCGATAATATGAGATACAGTATATCATTGTATTGGCGGTATGTAAAGCCCAATCGCGCCGATTCGCCTAAAATTACCCGCGATATGATATAAAACATATCATAAAACGCCCGAAACAATGCCCACGTGATATTTACATCCAACCGAGACCTGTTATACTGTAGATAAGATCATAGGATAGCGGAGGGAAGATTTATGTGGAAGAAAGGTTTGAGTGTGTTGGCGACGGGCGCGCTGATGTGCGGTCTGTTTTCGGCGGCGCTCCCGCTGACGAACGCCGCGCAGGATCAGCGCATCACGCCGCAGGCGCCGCAGTTGCAGTTGGTGTACAACAAGCCGCCTGCCAATCTCGGCACGGGCAACAACGGAAACTGGCAGAACGATAGCTGGCAGCAGGAAGCGTTGCCGCTGGGCAATGGGTTTATGGGTGCGATGGTCTTCGGCGATCAAGTGTCAAACGGCGTGCTGTTTGACCGCATTCAGATCAATGAGCACACGCTTTGGTCGGGCGGTCCCGGCAAAAACGCCAACTACAGCACCGATATCTACAAGAACAGAACCAAGGAACAGGTGCAGACCGCGCTGAAAAATTTGCAGGAGAGTCTGCAAAAAAAGGTGACGCAGTTCACCAAAGACAATCAGGCGCACTACGCCGAGACCGGTGAATTTTTGGATTATCCCGGCTATTACACCGAATCCAGCTATACCGGCGGCGCGTCCGCACAGGCGAATCTGGAGCGCAATCTGTTCAACCAACTGAAGGGCAACAAGAACGATTTCGGCTCGTATCAGACGCTGGGCGATATCAACATCCAAAACAGTAACACCGCGTATACCGATTACGAGCGCGGTCTGAGCCTCAACGACGCGACCGCGTGGGTGTCGTACAAGCAGGGAGACGCGGCCTATCGCAAGGAGTATTTTATCAGCTATCCCGGCAATGTCATGGCGATCCACCTGACGGCGGAGGGCGGCACCATCGACCGTCTGATCACGGTGACGACCGTGCAGCCGCAAGCCACGATCAGTGCGGCGGACGACACCATCACCATGGAAGGCATCCCGTCCGACCACAAGAAGTCCTACGCGGATGACGCCAAGCTGCGGTTTGCGCAACAGGTCAAGGTGATCCCCACCGGCGGCAGCGTGACGGTCGAGGACAAGGGACTGCGCGTCAAGGGTGCGAACGAAGTGCTGATCCTGATGAGCGCCGGCACGAACTATGTGCAGTGTGACGACGATTCGTATCAGTATTTCTCCGACGAGAATCCGCTGGACAAGGTGGAAGAGCGCATCGACACCGCGGCGAAGAAGTCGTATGACCAACTGAAAAAAGAGCATCTGGCGGATTATCAGGAGCTGTTCGACCGCGTGCAGCTGTCGCTGTGCGGGGCGGAAAAGCCGGATAAGACCACCGATGTGCTGGTGAAGGAATATCCCAACGCGGAGCAGCCGCAGGAGAGCCGCTATCTGGAAACGCTGTATTATCAGTACGGTCGCTACCTGCTGATCGCCGCGTCCCGCCCCGGCTCGCTGCCCGCGAACCTGCAGGGCATCTGGGCGGACGGTCTGACCCCGCCGTGGGATGCGGACTATCACACCAATGTCAACGTCCAGATGAATTATTGGCTGGCGCAGCAGACCAACCTGTCGGAGTGCCAGGAGCCGCTGAACGATTACATCAACAGTCTGGTGCCGCGCGGCACGGAAACGGCGCAGTACTATCATCGCAAGCAGAGCGGTGAGGGTACGGTGCGCGGCTGGACGGACTATCACGAAAACAACATTTGGGGCTACACGCTGCCCGCTGTCTCCGAAGCGTTCTACGCACCGGCGGGCGCGGCTTGGCTGTGCCAGGCGCTGTGGGAGGACTACGCGTTCACGCTGGACAAGGAAACACTGGCGGACAATTACGATACCCTGCTGGGTGCGGCGCTGTTCTGGGTGGATACGCTGTGGGAGGACGAGCGCGACGGCACGCTGGTGGCGAACCCCTCGTATTCGCCGGAGCACGGTCCGTTCACGCTGGGAACCACGTTTGAGCAATCGATCATCTGGGAGCTGTTCAACGACGTGATCAAGGCGAGCGACGTGCTCGGCAAGAACACCCCCGAGGTGCAGGAAGTCAAGGACGCCATGGCGAAACTGTCTCTGCCGACCATCGGCGAAAACGGTCAGTACATGGAGTGGAAGGACGAAACGCTGCTCGATCTGCAAGGCACGGATACGCCGGAGAGCAATAATAAGCACCGCCATGCCAACCAGTTGGCGGGTCTGCATCCCGGTACGATGGTCGTGGCGGGTCGCAGCGATGAGGACGACGCGGCAGTCGCGGCGATGAAGACGGTGCTGAATACGCGCGGCGACGGCGGTACAGGCTGGAGCAAGGCGTGGAAGATCAACTTCTGGGCGCGTCTGCGCGACGGCGACCATGCGGGCAAGATGCTGAACGAGCTGCTGAAGGCGCAGAACAACGGCGGTTCCACCTATCAGAACCTGCTGGATACCCACGCGCCGTTCCAAATCGACGGCAACTACGGTGCGACCGCGGGTATGACCGAAATGATGCTGCAAAGCCAGGGCGATTCCATCGACCTGTGCGCGGCGCTGCCCTCCATGTGGGCGGACGGCGCGGTATCCGGTCTGAAAGCGCGCGGCAATTTTGAGATCGGCATGGAGTGGAAGGATCGCAAGCTGCAACGCGCGGAAGTCACTGCGTTGT